>NZ_RZQP01000263.1:0-7713 GCF_003998165.1 Mesorhizobium sp. M7A.F.Ca.US.007.01.2.1
GTAATGTCGCGTGTGATCTTCGCGAACCCCAGGAGTTCGCCATCCTCGTGCCGAATGGGCGTCGATGACCACGTGGACCAGAACGCAGTGCCGTCTTTGCGTATACGCCAGCCTTCGCGCTCAACTCGCCCTTCACGGGCGGCGATCTCCAGGGCACTTTGCGGACTGCCCCGCTCACGGTCCTTGAGAGTATAGAATTGCGAAAAGTGCTTGCCGATTAATTCATCTGCCGAATAACCCTTGATGCGTTCCGCACCCGCATAATGCGCTGACCCTTGGCGTTGAACAGATGCAACTGGGTGAGGTCCGGCGCCAGGAAAACCTTCTGGCCCGGCATCACGGAAATCCGCTCGCGCAGCAACGCGCTCAGCGTGTTGTTGCCGGCTTTGGCCATGACAAGGGTTTCCGCGCCGGTCGGCTCGACCACTTCGACCACCGCCGGCACGCCGCTGTCTGAGAGCTTGAGATGTTCGGGCCGGATGCCCCAGGCAAGCGCACTTTCGCCCTGTCCCAACGCAGGCAGCGGAAATACCGTGCCGTCGCTGGCGACAAAACCGTCCGTAGTGGTGCGGCCGTCCAGGATGTTCATCGACGGCGAGCCGATGAACTGGGCAACGAACAGATTGGCCGGCCGGTCGTAGAGATCGAGCGGGGCGCCGACCTGTTCGACGATGCCGCCATTCATGACGACGATCTTGTCGGCCATAGTCATGGCTTCGACCTGGTCGTGGGTGACGTAGACGATGGTGGTTCCCAGGCGCTGGTGCAGCGCCTTGATTTCGGCGCGCATCTGCACGCGCAGCTTGGCGTCGAGGTTGGAGAGTGGCTCGTCGAACAGAAAGACCTTCGGGTCGCGCACGATAGCGCGGCCCATGGCGACACGCTGGCGCTGCCCGCCGGAAAGCTGGCGCGGATAACGATCCAGCAAGTCCTGCAGTCCGAGGATCGTCGCGGCACGCGCAATCTTGGCGTCGATCTCGCTTTTATCGATCTTCTTCAGCGTCAGTGCGAAGGCCATGTTCTCACGCACCGTCATGTGCGGGTAGAGCGCATAGTTCTGGAAGACCATGGCGATATCGCGCGATTTCGGCGCGACATCGTTGATGATCTTGCCTTCGAGCGCGATCTCGCCGGCGCTGATGTCTTCCAGGCCGGCGATCATCCTGAGCAAGGTCGACTTGCCGCAACCGGACGGGCCAACCAGGATGACGAATTCGCCCGACGCGATGTCGACGGACACGCCGTGGATGACCTTCGCCTTGCCATAGGCCTTATCGACACCTGATATGGTGAGCGCACTCATTGGTATTTTCCTTAGAAAGAGACCTTGTCGCCGCCCTTGAGCTGCAAGATCTGCCGTGCCTCGTCAGGGGTGGCGACCGAAGCGCCAAGCCCTTCGATGATCTGGCGTACCTTGCGCACCTGCTCGGCATTGGATTTCGCCAGTTGGCCCTTGCCGATCCAGAGCGAGTCCTCCAGCCCGACGCGCACATTGCCGCCGAGCGCAATGGCCTGGGTGGCGATCGGCAGCTGGCTGCGGCCGGCGCCCAGCACCGACCAGTGGTAGTCCTGTCCAAACAGCCGGTCGGCGGTGCGCCTCATATGCGCGACATCTTCCGGATGGGTGCCGATGCCGCCCAATATGCCGAACACGCTCTGGACGAAGAACGGCGCCTTGACCAGGCCGCGCTCAACGAAATGGGCGAGCGTGTAGAGGTGGCCGATGTCGTAGCACTCGATCTCGAAACGCGTGGCGTTTTGCGCGCAGGTGCGCAGGATGTGCTCGATGTCGCCAAAGGTGTTGCGGAAGATGCGGTCGCGCGAGCCTTCGAGATAGGGGCGTTCCCAGTCATGCTCGAAGGTCTTGAAGCGCTCCAGCATTGGGTAGAGGCCGAAGTTCATCGAGCCCATGTTGAGCGATGCAACTTCCGGCGCAAAGGTCGCCGCCGGCTTGACGCGCTCCTCGACGCTCATTGTCGCGGCGCCGCCTGTGGTGATGTTGATGACGCAGTCCGAGCGTTGCTTGATCACCTTCAGGAAGGGCGCAAACGCCTCGGTCGACTGGTCGGGCCGGCCGTCGGCGGGGTTGCGCGCATGCAGATGGACGATGGCAGCGCCGGCCTCGGCCGCGCCGATCGCGGCATCGGCAATCTCTTGCGCGCTCACCGGCAGATGTGGCGACATGGACGGCGTGTGGATCGAGCCGGTAACCGCGCAGGTGATGATGATCTTGTTCTGGTTCGCCACTTGAAATTCCTCGTCTATTTGACCGCAGTCTATTTCACCGCGCCTTGGGTGATGCCGGAGATGAACTGCTTCGACAGCACGATGTAGAGCAGCGTTATCGGCAGCGCCGCCAGAGTCAGCCCGGTGAACATCACGCCCCAGTCGGTGGTGAACTCGCCGACGAAGACGGTGAGGCCCTGCGGCAAGGTTTTGAGCTCGTCCGAGGTGATCAGCACCAGCGGGAAGAAGAAGTCGTTCCAGATCGGCACGGCGTTCTGGATGGCGACGATGACCAGGGCCGGGCGCGCCAACGGCAACATGATCGAGCGCATGATGCGAAATTCGCTGGCGCCGTCCATGCGTGCGGACTCTTCCAGTTCGCGCGGCAAGGTCCGGAGGAAGCCGGTCATGATGAACACCGCCGAAGGAATGCCCATGGCGACATAGACCAGCACCAGGCCGGCATAGCTGTCGACCAGCCCAAGCGAATCCAGCTGGATGAACAGCGGAATGATCGCCAGTTTCAGCGGCACCGTCATGCCGCTGAGGAAAAACATCAGCACCAGCGCGCTCAGCCTGAACTGGTAGCGGGCAATCGCATAGGCGGCCATGGTGCTGAACAGGAGGATCAGCGCCACCGCGGCCATGGTGATGCCGACGGAATTGGCGAGGTAGCGGACGAAATTGGTTTCGCTCCACACCCGCTCGGCATTGGCCAGCGAAAAGTGCGCCGGCAGGGCGAAGGGCGAGCTGAAGATTTCGGCGTTGGTCTTGAACGACGACATCACCATGACGAACAGCGGATAGATCATGATGACGGCGTTGATCGCCAGCATCAGCTGGATGGCGCCATTCTTCAGCAACTCGGCGGGTTGCCCGGTGCGGGCTGTCGCGCTCACAGCTCGATCTCGCGACGGCGCAGGTAGCGAAGCGCGATTGCAGTGACGCCTGCAACGATGATGAACATCATCACGGCCAGCGCGCTGCCCTGGCCGAAATCCTGGATCCCGGTCGTCGTCGAACCGAAGGCGGTGCGGTAGAAATAGAGGCCGAGCACATCTGTCGCGCCGCCGGGCGAACCGGTGAGGCCAGCCATGACATAGGGGATTTCGAACCAGTTGAAGCTGCCGATGAAGGTCAGGATGGTGACGATGGTGACGCTCGGCGCAATCAGCGGCCAGATAATCCTGGTCATCAGCACATAGTCGCCGGCCCCGTCGAGACGGGCAGCCTCGATGACTTCCTTGCTGACGCGCTGCATGCCGGCCAGCAGCACCAGGGTGGGGAAGCCGAGCCAGTGCCAGACGTTGGCGAACAGGACGCTGCCGAGTGCGGTGTGTTCGTTGCCGAGCCACGGTATGGCGCCGATGCCGACCAGCGCCAGCGTCTGGTTCACCAGGCCGAACAGCGGATGCAGGAACAGTTTCCACAGGAAGCCGACGATGACCGCCGACAGCACAACCGGAAGAAAGACGATGACCTGGTGGATACGGTGGCCGGGCAGCGCCTTCAGCAAGGCATAGGCGAGCAGGAAAGCGGTGCCGTTCTCGAACACCATCAGCGCCACGAAGGCGATGATGTTGTGCTTCAGCGCATTCCAGGTCCAGTCGCTGTAAGGCTGTTCAAACAGCACCTTGCGGAAGTTTTCGAAGCCGATGAATCCGGTCGGCTGCAAGCCGTTGAACTCATAGAAGGCAAGGCGGAAGGCTGAGAGCAGCGGCCAGAGCACGAACAGCACCATGACCACCAGGGCCGGTGTCAGCAGGGACGCGATCCAGAGTGACCGGCGCCACGGAAAGGCTTTTGTGGTGTGGCGCCGGCCGCTGTTCATGTCACTTGCCCTGGAAAGGCTTGTACCATTTGGCGAGGCCGTTGGTCAGGTCGGCGGCCAGCTGGTCCGGGGTGATCGAACCCGACATCATCTTGGTGATGTCGCCCTGCAGCAGCTCCGATCCCGTCGGTTTCTCGAAACGGAAGTAGACGACATTGATATGCGGCATGGCGGTTTCGTTCAACTTGGCGACATGGGCGAGAAGCTCGTCCTTGATGACGACGCCCTTGATCGGCGAGATGTTGCCGAGCAGAGCGGAGAACTTGTCGCCGAACTCCTTTGTGCCCATCCAGTTGACCAGCTTGAGCGCGGCCTCCTTGTTGGCCGACTTGGCGTTGACCGCATAGCCGCCGTCGAAGAACTTGGTCACCTGCGGCGTATCGCCGGCCTTGACCACTGGCGGGGCGACGAAGTCCATGTTGATGGCCGGGTTCTGGGTGCGATAGCTGGCGATGTCGAAGCTGCCGCCGGCAAGCATCGCCGCTTTGCCGCTGATGAACAGCTGGCCGGCGGTGTCATAGTCGATACCTTCGAAGCCGGGCGGCATGTAGTCGCGCAATTCGAGCAGCTTGCCGAGTGCGGCGACATAGCGCGGGTCCTTGAAGGTGGTCTTGCCCAACGTCAGGTCGCTGACGAAATCCTGGCCGAGGAACGGGTTGGTGAAGATGGCGACGAACATCTCGTTGAACCAGCTTGTGCCCATGCCGTTGGCGAGGGGATAAATACCCTTGTCCTTCAGCGCCTTGCTGACGGTTATGAACTCATCCCATGTGGTCGGCGGGGTCAACCCGGTCTTGGCGAAGACGTCCTTGTTGATGAACAGGCCGAGCGTCTGCGAAGCGAAGGGCAGCGAATAGACCTTCTTGTCGGCGCGATAGGTGCCGGCCACCAGCGCATCGGCGGGCTGGTTGGCGAGCGAAGGCACCGTGGTCAGATCCTGTGGTTCAAAATAGCCGGCCTTCACGAACTGCTCGAGCCAGCCATAGGCATGGGTGTGGATGACGTCGCCACCCTTGCCGGCGGCCAGGGCCGTCGAGACGATGGTCGGATAGTTCTCATCCGGGAAGGACTCGAACTTCACATGGATGTCCGGGTTGGCCTTGGTGAAATCGGCGAAAAGTTCGTTGTAGGCGGCCTTGTCCTCCTGGCGCCAGGTCCAGAACGAGATGTCGGTGGCATGCGCCACGCTGGCTGCCAATCCCCATGCGAAAGACGCGGCCGCGAGGGCCAGCCCAATCCTTCTCCTGCTCATGTTGCAATCTCCCAATCGCGCTTGATGCGCTTTTTACGACGATTATCAAATCATAGTTCTTGCCGTCTGGAAAGATAGTTTGTAAAGTTTCCTAACTAACGTGGATTGGACGCGGCGGCCCGGCTTGCGCGGTGGATATGGTGACCCAGAAAATCATTGCAGGCGTGGATATAGGCGGCACCAAGACGCGCATCATGGCGTGCCAGGGCGAGCGCATCGCCGACGAGGTGCTGGTGACGGAGAGCTGGCGCATTCGCCAGATGGAGACTGATGCCGAGACACTGGCTGGGATCGTCGCGGGATTGTGCGGCGGGGTCGCGCCCGCTGTGCTGGCCGTTGGCGCGCATGGCTGCGACACGGGTGAACAATGCCTTCGCTTCCAGGCGCTGCTGGCAAGCAGGACCGGTGGTGCGGTGCAGGTGGTCAACGATGCCGAGCTGATGGTTCCTGCCGCTGGCTATATCGACGGCATCGGCGTCGTCTCCGGCACAGGCTCGATCGCGGTGGCACGCACGGCCGATGGCAAGATGCTGGCAGCCGGTGGCTGGGGCTGGATCCTTGGCGACGAGGGCAGCGCGCCGGCATTGGTGCGCGAGGCGGCGAAAGCAATCCGGCACAGCCTCGACCGGGGCCAGGATGGTGACCCGCTGATTGCCGGGCTGATGCGCGAACTGGGTACAGACGACCAGACCAAGCTTGGCATCCTGCTCAACGAAACGCGTGGTGCCGCGGTCTGGGGCCGCTATGCCAATGCCGTATTCGACGCGGCGATCGCCGGCTCGGCTCTGGCTATCCGTATTATCAGCGAAGGCGGGGCAGGGTTGGCCGCATTGGTCGAACTCTTGATCGAACGCGGCGCCAATCCCGCCCTTGTCGTGGCTGGCGGCGGGGTCATCTCGGAGCAGCCGATGTTGATGACGGCATTCGTCGAGGCCATGGCAAAGGTCTCGCCGTCGAGCCAGGTGCTGCTGCTGCGCGAGCCGCCGGTGCTGGGTGCGGTCGCCTTGGCGAGACGACTGCTGGTCGGTCAGGGCCAATCTTCGGGAATTGGAGCGGTTTGAATGATGAAGCGTATCGGCTATCGCCCGGCGGTGGCGCGCCAGACGGAAAGTCTCGAAATCGGCCGGCGTTCGGTGGCCTCGTCGCTTGACGACCTCGATCTCGGCGCTTTTGCCGGCAAGACGATCGGGCTTGCCGGCATCGGCGCCAGCTATCAGGCGGCGCTGGCCGGTGCGCTTTATCTGCGCGCCTCCGGTATCAAGGCTTTTGCCTATACGCCGACCGATCTCTATGGCCGGACGGATGCAGCCGCCGATGCGTTCATCGCGCTGTCGGCCTCCGGGCAGAGCCGCGAAATCTACGACGTCATGCGCGAGGCGTCGGGCGCGCCGCGCCTGGCGGTCTGCCGTGGCAGCGGCAATCCGCTGGCTGATCTGACTGGTGCTGTGCTTGCCACGGATTCTGGCGCCGACAATGGCGCAAGCTCCACCGGCTATACCGGGACCTTGCTGGCGCTCGGCATGCTGATCGACAGGCTCGCCGGCAACAGATTCGACTGGACGACTTTGTCACCTGCAGCCGCCACCGTCCTTTCCGGTGCGCAAAGCGCTGCCGGGCAGGCGGCCCGGCTGCTGCAGGGCAGAACATCCATCGACATCGTCGCCGCCGGTGTCGGCTTCGCCAATGCCGGCGAGGCGGCGATGCTGATACGCGAGGCGGTGCGGGTGCCGGCATCGGGATGGGACACGCTGAACTATCTGCACGGGCCGATGGAATCGCAGGATGCGGCGACCGGACTGATCGCCATCGGCGACGGTCGCGAGGTGAAGATCGCGCAGGATCTTGCGGCGCTGGGCTGCTCCTCGGTGCTGGTGACGCGGCGCAGCGATGTCGCTCCAGCCGACAGGCTGGTGGTGATCTCGATTCCCGCGCTCGGCAACGCCATCGCTGATGCCATACTGGAGATCATCGCCATCCAGCTCATTGTCGGCGACATGCAGGACGCGGCCGGCCTCACCGACATCGTGTTCCGCTACCGCCAGACCGATACCAAGCTGAAGCCGTGGTCGCCGACCGAAGTCTGACGTCCTTGTCCGGACATCGCGGAAATTGCCAAACCGGTCAGCAATGAGGCATTGAGGACAGGATATGGCTTTCGAGTCGGGGCAGCGAATGCGCTTTCGCCGACCGGAGACAGGATTTCAGGCAAAGGTCGAACGGCTGAGATGGCGGCTGCGGAAATCCCCAATCTGACCGACAGCGCCCGGGCGGTGCTGCGCCTGCTTGCCTCGCACGGGCCGGTGACGCGGCCAAAGCTCGGCGCCATGCTCGACCTGTCGAAGCCTACCATGTCGGCGGCGGTGTCGGAGCTGAGCGCGCTCGGCCTCGTCGCCTCGCGTGGGAT
>NZ_RZQP01000264.1:0-7674 GCF_003998165.1 Mesorhizobium sp. M7A.F.Ca.US.007.01.2.1
GCCCAACTCGGCGCTCGAGATGTACCTGGATCGGCTCGCGTAGAAAATCGTGCTGCCGAAGGCAGCGCTCGTTCCTGAGCACTGCTCAGAAATCGCGACCTAATGAGAACGACAGCTTAGGGTCCGTCTGGTCTAACCAAACCACTTGCTTGGGTTGGACGGAATGGCGGCCTCCTGATCCAAAGAGAGCACGCTCTCAAAATCCAGAACCTGTCGTCCAGTGTTGACGGCGGAGAAACCGAACCTCGGGTGGGATCCGCAGTAATTGAGAACCGCTCCGGCTTCATAGAAGCTCGCGCTGGATTCGCGCAAGGACGCAGCAATGGCCTGCTTTATTACAGAGCGGGGTGAGTTGAAGGCCGAGATACGACGCAAGTTCCGAATGCCCGCAAATCTGTCTCGTGCAGTGTTCGAGACGACCGTGAGGTCCGTCGGATTTGTAGAGGTTCCCCTCGCACGGCTTCCTTGCGCCGGTGAGCACCGCGCCGCTTGGCCCGTCCCACCAGCCCAGTCGCATGAAGCTGCGTCTTGATGAAGGGGTAGCCCCAGCTGAAGTCATGATCGCGCAGCAGGTGTTCGTGGAAATGCTTCACGTTCCAGCCAAGGTAGCGGTGGCGATAAAGTTCCAGCATCTCCTCGATCGCCTCCGCGGGCACCCGGCGCGTCGAAAGCTTGCCCAAACGCCGGTCGAGCAACCCAGCCTCCCCAGCCTCTTCGTAACGCTCGCGGTAACGCCGGAATTTCCGCTCCGACATGCCCAGCAACTCGCCTGCCTCCATCATCGAAAGATCGCCGCCATTCCAGCGGCTCAATAATCCCGAAACTTCTGCATTCTCCGGTCCTCTAGCCACGCTGCCCGCTTCATGCCCAGCCTCCATTCGCTGGCGATAAAACCGGACAACTCGCGTGCTACCTAATCCGGACAACTCATGTGCTTACGACAGCAGTTGCTGAAATACATTGCCGCGATTAAGCATTCGGACTAAAGTCATCCCTTCTCGCAGCGTGCCGCGTCCTCCGGTTTGACACAGGGGTGCCGAATGCGCATGTCCTTGCTTTTCATTTCACTGCTGATTGCACACATCCCGATTGTATCGCATGCCGCCGCCATTCACGACGCCGCCGTGAAGGGAGATGTCGCGGCAATTACGGCAGCGCTCGACGCCGGTGCCGGCGTCGACGAGAGCGATGGAAAAGCAACGCCGCTCTATCTTGCGGTTAGGGGCGGGCATCTTGCGGCGGCAAAACTGCTCATGGAACGAGGTGCCGACGCCAACGTTGCCCCGACGCCGCTTTTGGGACCTCCCCTCATGCCGGCTTTGGCAAAACGCAGGATCGACTTGATCAATCTGTTGCTGCAGGGGGGCGCAAATCCAAATGCGCAGCGCGGCGGTGAATCCGCCCTTCACATCGCCGTCAGATCCGGCTGTCTCGATTGCGTGAAGGCACTGGTCGAGGCCGGCGCCGATGTGAATGCGAAGACAAAGGACGGCAAGACACCGCTCCACATGGCAAAATTCAAGGGGCAACATGAAGTTGCCGCATATCTCTTGTCGCACGGCGTCGTCTTGCCAACGCCAGCTCCTATCTCGATGAAATTGTCAAATGCGGATGTCGAGAAAGGCCGAACCTACTTCACCCATGTGTGTCACGGTTGCCACAATGCCGAGCCACAGGGAGAGACCAAGACGGGGCCCAACTTGTGGGGCGTCGTCGGCCGCGACAAGGCATCCATGGCAAGTATGCGTTACTCCGACACATTGCTGGGCTGGGAGGGTGTATGGACGTATGAGGACCTGAACACATATCTCTTCGGGCCCATGCTCACAACGCCGGGCGTCAAGATGGAGACGCCCGGTGTCCCGGACGAGACCGAACGGGTCAACGTGATCGCGTACTTGCGCACACTCAGCGACAAGCCGATTCCGCTGCCCTGAACCCCTACCCTGGTCCCTCCCCAGTATCGCCCCTTTGTAAAAGCGCACTGGGGAAGCCCTGCCAATGCCAGCGCGCAAAAGAAGCCTTTAACGCTTATTCAATTTATCTATTTTAGAATGTGCTAATGCGCTTCTCAATCCTGCTTTTTGGCTGGGCAGCATTTTTCGGTTGGGATTTCGCCGCCAATGATGGCCAAACCATTATTGGCCTTGGCGTGCGAGTTGCCAGGCTATTCCACCTCTCCGGGCTAATTTGAAGTTAGGACGACGTCAGCGCTTCTTCACCTTCGGCGTGATCTCCTCGACCCGCACCTTGTCGCCGATCTCCCTTAGCGAGCGGGTATGTCCGAGGCAGGCTCGTCGAGAAAGGCCCCCTGCCCCTTTTTACTAGCTCTCGACGAGCCGTGCGCCGCTTACCCCCGGACGGCAAACGCTGTCGCAGTCTGCCTTGATCGTCAAGCGACTGTTCTGTTCGCGTGTTCGTTAGCTCAATCAGGTTGCGCTAATGTCACATTCGGTGGACGCGTACGCGTGCGCGCAACTGCAAGCCGTCTCATTCACCCTTCCGCCGTTTCAATTTCGGCATGATCTCCTCGATCCGCGCCTTCAAGCCGTCGTGGGCCATCGCCACCGGTGACGACGCCCATTCCGAACGCAATCGAGAATATCTTGATCCAGAACGTCGAGATGCGGAGATAGATGTCCCTTCCGGTCAAGAAATTGAGGCCTTCCAGCATCGCGATGAACGCGGCCATCCTACAGTAATAGCCGGCAGCAGGATGTGCCAGCCGATGACTCAGCCGAACTGCAGTCGCGATAGCAATACAGGATCGAAGTCCTCGTCCCTCTGGATGCAGGCGAGCCGGCGAGAACCGCATCCACCTTCCGTAGTAGCGGCGGCTGTGGCGGGAGCGCGTTTTCAGTGCCGTGGTCAAGCTATGGGAATTGGCGACGGTGTCGATGCCGGATTTTGAAACCAGCTGTTCTGCCGCGTCGTACGGCTTGCAACTCTCAGGCGTGACCGCGCCAGAGGCGATAGAGCACGCACCTAGCTTGCGTGCTTGTGCTGCTTAGCTGCGCAACGCCCCCGGGGGCGATGGGAACCGTCTGCGGCGATCCATGCTTCGGTGGGCTTGCAGCTCGCTTAGTCAAAGCGCTTCTCTGGGTAGGCACAGGGCGATCCGACCAACGGACAAGCGACGGCAGGACGAGAAATCGATGCTGCCGTCCAGTCCCGCCAGAATTGCCGCACGACAGGCAATGTAACGCGTGAAAGGCGTTTGAAACGTCACATTCGGCTATATGAGAATGAACGCCCCGATAAGAAGCGCGCCAAGCCCGATCGCGACGACAAGCCGTGTGGTGAGATCCATCAGGTCAATTTCCTTATTGCCAACTCTAACGTCTCGAGTTGGACGAGACCTTCCGTACGGAATCGTCGGTCCACGCCAATTGCCTCCGCGCCGGGAGAGAACCATGTCGGCAGCTTTGCCGGAGCAGAAACCCGTTTCGCCGCTGCCCTGCCCGGCGGCTATCATGAAACCAGCACATTCCGGAACTGCCAGGGATCGGATGTGTCGATGTCCTCCGGGAAGAGCCCAGGCCGGCCATCCAGAGGCGTCCAGTCCGTATAGACACCAACGAGAGAGCCAAGATAGGGCTTCTGGATCTCCAGGCAGCGCCGGAAGTCCAGATCTTCAACTTCCACGATGCCGGCCTCGGGGTTTTCAAGCGCCCAGACCATGCCTGCGAGCACAGCCGACGTGACCTGAAGCCCAGTAGCATTGTGATGGGGCACGAGCTGTCGTGTCTTCAATCGCGAGCTGCGAACCGTACCAAAACGCGTTTCTTGAATGGCCCTAAAGAAGCACGCCAAGTTCATCTATCCCGTCGACGATATGCGCGAAAGTTGTTGGACGCCTTCGCCGCCGAGGCTGCCATTAGGGGTGTTCGGCGGATCTGGGTGCAGAGCCACGATTTCCAGGCGCCAGGATTGTATGAAAAGGCCGGTTTTGTGCGTGTAGCTGAGTTTGCAGATTGGCCGGAGGGACACTCCAACGTTATTCTCTGCAGAACCCTGGAAGCCACGACGGCAACTCCATGACCACCATTTAGCGCAGGTAGCTGACGCGGACGCACTACCCGATATCGAACAGTCGGAGGGTGACGCTTACCGCGAAGTTGCGGAGCTGGCCTGGATTGCCGATGACGAAAACCAAACCGTCGAGCGTCACCGTGAACTTATCGCCAAGGGCACGTGCTGGGTAGCGGTGGAGCAGGATGGCCGGACGGTCGCATTCCTGAGCGCGGAGATCCAGGACGACACATTGCACATCTGGGAACTAGCTGCGCGCCTTGACCGACAACGCTCAGGTATCGGACGCGCCTTGCTCGAAAAGGCAATCACAGATGCGAGGAGCGCCGCCTTGTCGCGATCACCCTGACAACGTTTCGGGATGTGATCTGGAACGCGCCTTTCTATCAGAAGCTGGGCTTTCAGGTGCTGGGCGAGACGCATGCGGGAGACCGGCTTCGTCAAATACTGCGTCGGGAGATCGAACACGGGATGCCGGCAAGCAGGCGCTGCGCCATGCGCCTCATTCTCGGCTAGACGGAAATTGGCTAAAGTGATGGACAAAACCCTTGCTCTGGCAATGCCCGAATTTCGACCGGCTCTGATCGGCTGAGCTGGAAGGTTGATATCGCAGGCTAAAGAGCGTTGAAAAGCTGGCTCGGACGGACCAATTTACATTGCGAAGAAGATTTTTCGCTATCCGGGAATAAAACGCCGCCCGCCCTGGTCTTCCATGCATACGCTGCTGATTGACCTTGAAGGAACGTCCCCCTGCAACCCCACACACTGACGACCGCGACGGCAATGGTCGACGCATTCCCAGGTGAAGGCGACGCGTTGGCCGCCTGCGGCTCCCAGCCTGTCTGCCTTAAACGTCCTGCCCAGTCGCGATCGAGAGCGCTCAGACGCCGCGGATGCGAGAACGCATCGGGGTGGATGAATCGTTGCGGTCCAGTGTGTGATTGACATCGATGAAACAGTTGCCTTCACATTCACCGCAGCCGGCGACCCTAAATACTTCCGCTGGGTTCGCTTGCAAGACAGAACCATCTTCGCTTCCTGGGCACTCAAGGCGAGGCGCATATCACGGTACACCAATGCTAAGCAGCAATGCGCAGGCCGACCGCTTCAGCGAAGTGGTAATGCCTCATCTCGCCGACGCGCTTTCGCTGGCCCGTTGGCTAACCGGCAATGCCACCGACGCCGAGGATGTCGTGCAGGACGCGTGCATGAAGGCACATGCCAGCATCGCCAGTTATGCCGGCGGCAATGCACGCGCCTGGCTGCTCACCATCGTGCGCAATGCGTGCTACACATGGCTGGCGCGGAACCGCCCGCGCAGCATCGTCTCGGTGGGCGATCTCGCCGATCTCGACGAGGTGAGCTCCGCTCACGCAGCCGATCCACCCGACAGCGAGAGCCCGGAGGCGACCCTGATCGCCAAGGCAGATACCGTAGCACTCGAAGCCGCGATCGCCGCCCTGCCGCAGCCGTTTCGCGAAACCCTCGTGCTGCGCGACATCAATGGCCTCGCCTACCGCGATATCGCGGCCATGCTAGGCGTGCCGATGGGTACGGTGATGTCACGGCTGGCGCGGGCGCGTGGCCTGCTGATCTCTGGCCTTGGGAGGGCGCAATGAGCGCGCACAACGACGGATTGCCCGAGGATGCCGCAGGCATGAACCTGATGCTGCACGCGCTGGTCGATGGCGAGCTTGACGCCGCCGCGGCCATAGCCGTTGAGCGGCGCATAGCCGCCGACCCCAAGCTGGCGGCCGAACATGCCCGCGTCATGGCCTTGCAAGGCGCTGTGGCCGGACTTCCGAAGCCGCAAGTAAGCGACGCCTTCAGCGCGCGCATCGCAGCCATGGCTGCTGCCGGCAATGTCGAGGTACTGCGCCCCAAAGCGCCGACGGCACCAGCGAAGGCAAATCGAACGGGGTGGTCGGCGCGCAACTTCGGCTCATTCGATTGGCGCGCCATGGCGGCGTCTATCATGCTCAGCGCGGTGCTGGCCAGCGGTGCAACGCAATGGGCGATGCAGCCTGGCGTAGCCGATGGCTTTGCCGCAGGGGTAGCCAGCGGCCACCAGCGCAGCCTGTTGGCGATGAGCCCGGTGGATGTCGTCTCGTCGGACCGACACACGGTGAAGCCCTGGCTCGACGCAAGGCTCGGTCTTTCGCCGCCGGCGCCGGACATGGCCAAGGACGGATTTGCACTCATCGGTGGCAGGGTCGAGGTCATCGGCGGCCGGGCGGTGCCGGCACTGGTCTATCGCCACCGCGAGCATCTGATCACCCTTGTCGCCGAGCCTCAAAATGCCGGAGCTGTGACCGACCCTGTCGATCTCTCTGAGGGCGGTTTTTCGCTGGTGCAGTGGAGCGACGGCGCCTTCTCCTACTGGGCGATTTCCGACATGGAGCGGCCGGAGCTGGACGATTTCGTAGCGCGCTTCCGCGCCGCCACCGTGACCGGCTGATAGCCGACCGCCCAGACCTTTTCAGCCAATATCAAGTGCGACGTCACCGCTGGCTCGGCTACTTCGCGGTCAGACAGACCCACGGCACCAGCATGGTGCCGACCTCGGACGTGCGCGTGCAGCGTCGGCTGGCCCAGTTCCCGACAGCCGCCGTCCCTGATTTTGGGACCTCCAAAGAATTTCGCGCCACCCGGGAATAAAGGGATGTCTTGGCGAGTCTTGTTGTTAGCGGGGCCAATTTCCCGGCACGCAACCAAGAAACGAAACAAGGATCTACCAAAATGACCAAGCTCGCTCTCAGCGTGGCTGCCATGCTGCTTGCCTCAAGCGCTGTCTTTGCCGGCAGCGACCATGGCGCCAACAACTCCAACCAGCCGGCCACCAGCGTCGACACCAACGCTACTGCTTCCATTCCCTCCACGCCGCGTCAGGACAGCGTCGACTCCAAGGTGACGACCGGGCCGAGCCAGGGGTCGGTTCAGGACATCATCAACCGGCACAACAACGACGGACTCTGGGGCCGCTGAACGCGCCTCGACCTCCAAACAACAACTTCTCTCAATCCTCAAGATCAGGAACTGTTTCAATGAAAAAGATCGTCCTTACCGCTGCCGCCATCCTCGTTGCCAGTGGCACGGCCTTCGCCGGCAGCGACCACTACGGCTCGAACACTTCCCGCCAGCCGGTCGCCAGCCATTCGGCTTCAAAAATCGACACCTCGCACACCAGCTCGATCCGAGAGGTCAAGAAGATCCATGGTGGCGATGCCAGCGTGTCGGCGCAGTACGGCCAAGGCATCTGGGGCAACTGAGTTTCATCCGGTCAGGACCGATACGCCAATCAGGACGGAGGGCCACGCTTGGCTTTCCGCCACCCCCACCTCTTAACACAGGAGATCATCATGTTTAACATGACACGTCGCACGTTGCTTGGGTCCGCAACTGCCGCTGCCGCATTCGGCCTCGCCGGCAGGTTGGAATTCACCCGTCCTGCCTTCGCCGAAACAGCAGTCGAGCCGGCCGTTGGCTTCTACAAATACATGGTCGGCGATATCGAGATCACCGCCATCTATGACGGCATCTGGCGCAAACCGCACGACCCAGCTTTCATCAAGGATGTCTCCGTCGAGGACACCAAGGCAGCCCTTGCCAAGGCCGGCCTGACGACAGACTTCATGCCTATCC
>NZ_RZQP01000265.1:0-7667 GCF_003998165.1 Mesorhizobium sp. M7A.F.Ca.US.007.01.2.1
GCCAGAAGGTCTGCCACGCATTGGCGCCGTCGACGCGTGCGGCTTCGAGCACCTCGCGCGACATCGCCTGCAGCCCGGCCAGCAGCATGATCATCATGAACGGAATGAAGGTCCAGGCATCCAGTATCATGATCGATATGCGCGCGATGATCGGATCGGAGAAGAAGGCCGGATTTTCCCAGCCGAGATGGCGCGCCAGCGTTGCGGCCGGTCCGAACCTGTATTCCATCAGCGATTTTCCGATCATCCACGACACCGCGACCGGCGACAGCATCAGCGGCATCAGGAAGACGACGCGGAAGAATTTTCGCGCCCGGATCTGGGCGTTGAGGAGCAGCGCCAAGCCGAAGGCAATGACATATTCGACCGCCACCGCCAGCACGTAGAGCACCATGTTGAACAGCGCGTTGCGGTAGTAGGGATCGCCCAGCATCTGCCAGAAATTGTCGAGCCCGTTGAACCGGCGGCCGCTGAAGGAACTGAGGTTCCAGTCGGTGAGTGCGATGTAGAAACCGAACAGCGTCGGGAAGATGACCATGGCGATGGTGAACAGCAGCGCCGGCAGCAGAAACAGGGCACGCTGGCCGTCTTCGCCGCGCGTCAGCACCTGGCCGACACCGATCGCCACGCCCCACAGCACATAGGCATAGACGACGGGGCGCCAGGTCTCGAAGCCGATCGTATCGGGGCTGCCCTTGTAGAGGATCTCCAGCACGATCGTCGCCAGCAGGCCAAGCGTCGCAACGGCCATCAGCGCCCAGCCAAGGCGTTTACGGCCTGGAGAGATCAGATCGGAAGTGCCGGCATCTGCCGGCCACGGGTTCGCGGTCGATGTCTGGTCAGCCACAAATCTCGCCCGTTTGAAGGCTCTCGAGGAGCCGGAGCCTGTCTAAAGTGGTCCGGCGTTGCCGCCGGACCACGGTTCATAGGCCAGCCTACATGCCGAGCGAAGCTTTGTAGAGCTTGATCTGGTTGTCGCGCCCGATCTGGTCGGTCAGCTTCTCCCATGCCGCCGCGATGGCGTCGGCGCCTTCCTGCGCCTTCATCTTGCCCGCGAAAGTGTTGGCCAGGATGTCCTCGGCGGCGCTGTAGTACTGGAAGATGCCGGGGATGCGTGGCTCGATCGCCGCGTTCGGATGGTTGTAGCTGTCGGATTCCGATTTGAGGTAGGAGGTGATGAAGGCCTCGTCGTAGCCGGCCGCCACCCATTCGGGAATGTCGAAATGCGAGTTGCGGTAAGGCTGGAAGCCCGACGGATACATCGCCGTCCAGATCGACAGGTCCTTGCCGCCGAGATGGGCTGCAGCGGACCATGCCGCCTTCTTCTTCTTTTCGTCGGCATCGACGCGGGCCATGACATAGACGCCCCAGCCGAGATAGGCGCAGTTGGGCGCATAGTTCGGGCCGCTGGCGAGCTTGTCCCAGGCGCCGGTCTTCGCATTGTAGACATCGTCCGAGCCCGGCAGGATCGAGAAGCCGGTGACGTCGCCGACGACGGAAGAGTCGTTGGTCTTGACGTTGGAGCCGACGTCGCCCCACCAGGTGACCATCGAGCCGGTGCCGGCCAGGAACTGCTGGAAGGCGGTCGTGTTCGGATCGGCGTTGATCTGGTCGGCGGGTTCGGAGGGCAGCGCGTCGATGACGTCCTGGATGGCGCGCACCCAGGCCGGATTGTTGACGCGCGGCTTCATCGTGTCGGCGTCGAACAGCCAGGCCTTGTCGTCGGGGTGCTTGGCATAGGCGGTGGCGCGGCTGCCAAGGAAATAGAAGCCGAAGCCGCCCCAGGGCTTCGGCGCGTCGAGATAGCCATAGACGTCCTGGTCCTTGAGCTTCTTGCCCTTCAGGAACTTGGTCACCGCCTGAACCTGCTGCCAGGTCTTCGGCACGCCCCATTCACCTTCGCCGCCGCCGTCCTTCCAGGCCTTGGCGAGGTCGGCATCGGCGAACACGTCGGTGCGGTAGTTGAAGTTGTGCGCGTCGCCGTCGACGGTCACGCGGTATTGCTTGCCGTCCCAGGTGCCGACCGGCGGCTTCAGATAGCTGACCAGATCGTCGAAATCGATCTGGGTCTTGACCCAGTCGGGCATTTCCGACGTCAGGCCCTTGCCGCAGACATCACCTTCGAACGGCGCGCCCATTTCGATGATGTCGAAGTCGACGGTCCCGGTCGCGATCGACTGCTGCAGGCGGGCGTTGTAGTCGGCCTGCGCCAGGTCGATCCAGTTGATCTTGGCGCCGGTATAGGTCTCCCATGGCTTCAGGAAGCCGCGGAACAGCACATTGTGCAGGTTCTGGTTGTTGAGACCCATGAAGGTCAGCTCGACGCCGGCGAATTCGCCTTCCTTGACATTGGCCTTGGTGGCTTCGAGGCAGAGTTCACCGACCTTCTGGAAATCGGCGTCCGTCGGCTGGCCTTTGCCGACGCCGGGGATCTGCAGGATTTTTGTGCGCAATTCGCTTGCCGCGGAGGCCGGGCGCGTCAAGGCGCCAAGTCCGGCGCCGGATGCGGCTGCGATCGCGGCCATGCTTGCCGCACCCTTCAATATGTCGCGCCTTGTGGCGCCGGCTCGAACCAGTTTGTCGTAAAGACCCGTTCTCATCGCCTATTCCTCCCAGAACATCAGTGTGAATAAATCGGCCAACTGTCGGACGCCGGAGCGCCAACGATGCTCCCGTTTCGGAAACGAATTAGGCAGGACCCCACCCTGCGTCGATTGAAGTTCCGATTGCGGATCGGGCACCGACATTTTGACCAGCGCCTGCCACTATTCTCACAACCCAACGCCGTGTCAACGAGAGCGGGTTTTTATCTATAAGGGACCGACTTGCCCTGGCAGGTCGCGTTGGTTAGCTTCTGCGCCTACGGCTAATGGAGCCGATGGGGGAGACATGGCGCAAGTCGCGATCAGCAAGGTGGCCAAGGCCTTTGGAACGGTCAAGGTTCTGCACGAAGTCAGCGTCGATATCGCAGACGGACAGTTCGTGGTGCTGGTTGGCCCTTCGGGTTGCGGCAAGTCCACGCTGCTCAGGATGGTGGCCGGGCTGGAGACCGTCTCCGCCGGCACGATCGCCATCGGCGACCGCGTCGTCAATCATCTGCCGCCGGCCAAGCGCGACATCGCCATGGTGTTCCAGAACTATGCGCTCTATCCGCACAAGACGGTCGAGCAGAACATGGCCTTCGCGCTCAAGCTCAGGAAAACCGATCCGGCCGTGGTCGCCGAGCGGGTCAAGCGCGCCGCCGACATCCTCGACCTCAATCCCTATCTGAAGCGCTATCCCCGCCAGCTTTCCGGCGGGCAGCGCCAGCGCGTGGCCATGGGCCGCGCCATCGTGCGCAATCCGCAGGTGTTCCTGTTCGACGAGCCGCTGTCCAATCTCGACGCCAAGCTGCGCGTGC
Source organism: Mesorhizobium sp. M7A.F.Ca.US.007.01.2.1 (assembly GCF_003998165.1). NCBI lineage: Bacteria > Pseudomonadati > Pseudomonadota > Alphaproteobacteria > Hyphomicrobiales > Phyllobacteriaceae > Mesorhizobium > Mesorhizobium sp. M7A.F.Ca.US.007.01.2.1. The sequence continues at coordinate 3,401 of NZ_RZQP01000265.1, forward strand.
AGATGCGCACCGAGATCAAGGAACTGCACCAGAGGCTGAAGACCACCACCATCTACGTCACCCACGACCAGATCGAGGCCATGACCATGGCCGACAAGATCGTTGTCATGCGCGACGGCCGCATCGAGCAGGTCGGCGCGCCGCTGGAACTGTTCGACCGCCCGGCCAACCTGTTTGTCGCCGGCTTCATCGGCTCGCCTTCGATGAACCTGCTCAAGGGCACCATGCGCAAGGGCGACAAGCCCGGTGTCGACATCGCAGGCACGCTGTTCCCGATCGGATCGGGCAATGCCGCGCAGGACGGTCAAGCGGTCGTCTATGGCGTGCGACCGGAGCACCTCGAGATCCATCCCGACGGCGTGCCGGCGAAGATTTCGGTGGTCGAGCCGACCGGCTCGGAAACGCTGGTGTTCCTGCGCTTCGGCGAAGGCGAGATGGTGGCGCTGTTTCGCGAGCGCCACGACTTCAAGCCGGGCGATACGCTGAAGCTGAAGCCAAGGCTCGACCAGATCCATCTTTTCGACGCAGAGACCGGCAAGCGTCTCTGATCCCAACTCACGAGGAATACCATGCTCAAAGGCATCAACCCGCTGCTCAATGCCGACGTGCTGCAGGCATTGCGGGCAATGGGGCATGGCGATGATCTGATCATCGCCGACACCAATTTTCCGTCCGATTCGGTGGCGCGCCAGACGGCGCTCGGCCGCGTGCTGCGCATCGATGCCTCGGCCGCGCAAGTGGTCAAGGCGGTGCTGTCGCTCTACCCGCTCGACACGTTCGTCGACGATTCGGCCGCGCGCATGGAAATCGTCGGCAAGCCGGACGAGATTCCTGCAGTGCAGAAGGAAGTGCAGAAGGAAGTCGATAAGGCCGAGGGCAAGTCGTGGCCGATGATCGCGGTCGAGCGCTACGCCTTCTACGAGCGCGCCAAACAAGCCTATTGTGTCATCCAGACCGGCGAACGCCGCTTCTATGGCTGCTTCGCCTTCCGCAAGGGCGTCGTGCCGCCGGATGCGGAGTAGCGGCATGGCTTCGGGCAAGCCGGTCGTCATATTGGGTGTGTTCGTCGCCGACACCGCCTACAGGGCGCAGCGGCAGCCGCGCATGGGCGAAACGATCCTCGGCACATCCTTCACGCTGGGTCCCGGCGGCAAGGGCTCGAACCAGGCGGTGGCCGCCGGCAAGCTCGGCGCCGACGTCACCTTCCTCACCCGCCTCGGCGTAGACCCCTTCGCCGACATGGCCAGGCAGACCTGGACGCAGGCGGGCGTCAAGGATGCCGTCATCGACACGCCGGAAAGCTACACCGGCGCGGCCTACATCTTCGTCGAGGAGACCACCGGCAACAACGCCATCATCGTCAGCCCCGGTGCTGCCATGCTGATCTCTCCAGCCGATATCGAAGCCAATGCCGCATTGATCAGCAATGCCGGCGTCTTTGTCACGCAGCTCGAACAGCCGATCGAAGCAGCCATGCGGGCGTTGGAGATCGCGCGTGGGGCAGGGGTGACGACGATCCTCAATCCGGCCCCTGCGGCAAAGCTTCCCGACCGCATCTACACGCTCTGCGACTACTTCACACCCAACGAGACCGAGACGGAGGAACTGACCGGGATGAAGGTGTCCTCGGTCGACGAGGCGCGAGCCGCTGCGGACAGTCTGCTCGAAAAGGGCGTCGGCACAGTCATCGTCACGCTCGGCGACAAGGGCGCGCTTTTGCACTCGAAAAATCGCTCCGACCATGTTCCAGCCGTCAGTGCCGGCCCGGTGGTCGAAACCACGGGGGCAGGCGATGCCTTCAATGGCGGGCTTGCGGCAGCACTTTCGAGGGGCGTGGAACCGCTGCAGGCGGTGCGCTTCGCTTGCGCCGTCGCCGGAATCTCGGTGACCCGGCCAGGGACTGCGCCATCCATGCCGACGCTGCAGGAGGTCGAGGCGCTGCTGGCGAGAGGATGATCTTGCGCGGCAAGACGTCTGCACGGGCCGAACGGACCTGAGTGACCTCAGGTCTCTTGGACCTCAGGTCTCTTGCAAGACAACATTTTTGACAATCAATGTCGACATTTCTCCAAAGCCAAGGGCTTGATACCCTTGAGAGAAATGGCGCGAGTGACGGGGCTCGAACCCGCGACCTCCGGCGTGACAGGCCGGCACTCTAACCAACTGAGCTACACCCGCGCATGGCGAACACGTGTCAGCCGTGTTCGTCGTTGGGGCGCTGGATAAGGGGTTCGCCACCGGGTGTCAAGCGCACCAAACCATCATAACAGCAAACAGGAGAAGGTTTTTTGACAGCCGGCGTTTTGTTGGCAAAACCGGCATCCAACCAGGGCGTCCTGCGCTCATTTGGCCTTGCGAAGCGGACCCTGACCGCTTAAAGGTCCGGCCCGGAGCGGGCGATTAGCTCAGTTGGTAGAGCGCTTCGTTTACACCGAAGATGTCGGCGGTTCGAGCCCGTCATCGCCCACCATTCACACGATCTCCGGTGCGCACGATCTCCGGTGCGGTTGTCAGCCGTTTGGCGACATAGATGCTGTGGTCCGGCAATCCCGGCTCCCGCAACACCGCGAATCCGATGGCCCTGTAGAAGCGCAGCGCGTTGTGATTGTCCGGCATCACTTCGAGGCAAAGCCCGCGTGAACCGAGCGCGGCGAGCCTTTGCTCGAGAAAAGCCATCGCCCGCCGGCCGATGCCTTTGCCACGCGCTTGCGACAAAAGGTCGATATGACCGTGCGAAGGGTAGGCAGCCAGGGCCGGCGGAATGGTGAAGTCGCGATGATGGATCTGGTGGCGAGCCCAGTCGCTGCCGCTCCAGCGTGCGCGGTCGGGTCCGGGATCGGTCACCTGCGCGCGAAGGCGCGGATACCACTTTGCTGCCAGGCCTGCATTGAAAGCCTTTGTGTCTTTTGCACCCAGCAGATAGCCCGCGGCGCCCGTTGGCCCATCGACGATGAAAGCGAGGTCGGGCTCCAGCACCTGGTAGGGGATGGTGTAGATCTGGCCCAACAGATCCGGAGCGTCTTCGCGACCGGTTGCATCCTGGCCGGCATCACCGGTCTTGAGGCAGATCATGGCAAGTGCTGGATGGTCGGCCTCGGTCGCCTGGCGCAGGAAGAAGCCATCGCCGAAATCGATGATCATGGCGGAACGAGCCGGAAATCGCTGCCTTCGGGCAGCAACTGGCCACCATCGACGACGATGGTCGTGCCGGTGATGTAACTGGCATCGTCCGAGGCGAGGAACAGGAAGGCATTGGCGACGTCGCGCGGGCTGCCGAGGCGGCCAAGCGGGATGGAATCCTCCATGTTCTTGATGAACGCCTCGCCGCGATGCAGCTCGATCGCTTCGGTCAGGATGTTGCCGGGCTCGACGCCGTTGACGGTGATGCCGTAGCCGGAGAATTCCAGTGCCGCGGCGCGGATGAAGCCGTTGATGCCGGCCTTGCTGGCCGAATAGTGGCCATGGCCCGGGCTGGTGACATGCGGACCGGTGATGGAGGAGGTGTAGAGCATGCGGCCGAAGCGTTGCGCCTTCATCGGCACCAGGGCCGCGCGGCTGGCATTGAAGGTGCCGCGCAGATTGACCGCCATGACGCGGTCCCAGTCGTCGGCGCTGGTGTTCTCGATCAGCTGCCAGGGATAGATGCCCGCATTCTGCACGATGATGTCGAGACGGCCATGCTGCTTCAGCGCCAGCGCCACGGCGGCCTTGGCGTCGCTCATTTGCGAGATGTCGGTGCGGATGAAGGGGACGCCCAACTCGCCAGCGGTCGCTTGCCCGGCCTCGACTTCGGTGTCGGCGAGCACCAGCCGCGCCCCCTCTTCGGCAAAGCGGAGCGCAATGCCCTTGCCGATGCCGCGGGCGGCGCCGACGATGAGCGCCACCTTGTCTTTTAGCCGTCCTGTCATGCGAGCCGTCCTGTCATGCGAGTCTTTGGCGAATGGTTTGCTTGAAGGCGTCGAGCAGCACCGCGGCCAGCACCAGCAGGCCATGAATCACCTGGGTGAAATTGGCCGGCAGGCCCATCAAATTGATCGCCGTGTTGATGGCCGAGAGCAAAAGCACGCCGGCATAGACGCCGGGGAGGGTGCCGACGCCGCCTTTGAGGCTGACGCCGCCGATGACGACCGCGGCGAAGGCGTTGAACAGCAAGCCGACGCCGAGATTGGCGGTGGCGCCCGACGTGCGGATCGCCAGCAGCCAGCCAGCCAGGCCGGCGATGGCGCCGGCGAGCACGAAGGCGATGATGAGATTGCGGTTCACCCGG
>NZ_RZQP01000266.1:0-7617 GCF_003998165.1 Mesorhizobium sp. M7A.F.Ca.US.007.01.2.1
GGTTGACGATGATGGTATTGGCGCCGGTTGCCGAAAACGCATCGGCAATGAGCTGATCCGACTGAGATGTCTGCTGGTTGATGTCGAGGCCGATGCTGGCACCGTTGAGGGTGAGGCCGCCTAGCGTCAACACATCGCCAGCGACACCGTTCGTCATGTCGATCAGCGAATTCGTCGCGATGATCGAACCCGGCATGGTGACGTTGCCGTTGATGAACAGCGTCGAGCCACTGCCCAGGTTGAGGTGGTTGATGCCTTGTATGCCGCCGTTGAAGCGCAGCGTGGAATTGTCGGAGGAAAAATTGTCGAAGCCGGTAAAGTTCTGGCTCTTGCCGCCGGCAGCGAGATCGGTGCCGGTGATGGTGCCGTTGGCGCCCGTGCCGCTGAACAGAACGCCATCGCTCAAATTGAGTGGGTCAACCGCACCGATGCCGTCGATCACGAGCGTGTCGGGACCAAGACCGGTAATGTTACCGCCGATCGTGCCGCCCGACAGATGGACATGCTCGGCGTCTATGCCGCCCGTGATGGTGCCGCCGGTGACCGAGACATTGTCGAAGCCGGCGCCGCCGGAAACGCTGGATCCGATGGCGCCGCCGCTGATGACAATCAGATCGTCACCGACATCGCCGGTGACCTCTCCCGCAAGCACGCCGCCGGAGACCAATATCTGATCGTTGCCGTCGTTGCCTTCCAGAAAACTGTTTATGGTGCCGCCGCGCAGCGTAATAACATCATTGCCGGCACCACCGCTTACCGCACCCGCAAGAGTGCCGCCGGTCATGTCGAAGGTGTCGTCACCATCCTCCAGCCCGACAGAATCCGTGCCCTCCCCACCCTCACCTGGGTCGATGCCGACACTGGCGTTGCCCGAGATCGATACGCTGTCGTCCTGGCTGCCGGCATAGATCGAGCCGTCGACCGTGCCGCCGCTGACGGTATAGGTGTTGCCGCCGCCTTCGCCGAACACCGAGCCGGTCACATGGCCCGCGGTCATGTTGAAAATGTCGGCGCCGCCCGCAAGATCAACGATGCCCGGCGATATGGTTGTGCCGACGGTTCCACCGTCGATGTTGACGGTGTCGTTGCCATCGTTGCCGAAAATGCTGCCGCCTATGGTGGCGTTGCCACTGACCGTTATTGTGTCGTTGCCGGCCTCTCCATCGATATCCAATTCGATTGCGGTATTGCCGCCGATGCTGACCTGGTCGTCGCCGGCCCCGGCATCCACGGCCTCGACGTTGCCTCCCCCTATGGTAATGGTATCACCGCCCTCACCCCCAGAGATGATACCGACGATTGGCTCGCTGAAAAAAACGCCTTCCTCGACCTCGAGGATACCGACCGATATCAGGTCGTCACCAATGCCACCGGTCACATTGCCGACCTGTGTGCCGCTGCCGGATATCACGACACTGTCGACACCATCTCCAAGATCGATGTCGTGGATGCTGCCGGCCTGGATGATAACGGTGTCATCGCCCGCCCCGGCGTCGAGATTGGCGTCGACATTTGGGGCGAACGGATCGCCCGACAAATCCCCATTGGACATCTCGAACCGGTCGTTGCCGCCAAAGAGTTCGAGGGTCCCCTCTGCCGACTGCAAGGATGTCGTTGCCGATGACGTTACCGGCGGCAGGCCACTTATGACGGGGGTAGGCGTGCTGTTGTCCAGGATACCGCCAAAGATGCTAACAATGTCATCGCCGTTTCCGTCATAATCGTTGACGATGACTGTCGACGAGTCGTTGGCTTGCCCCTTGTATCCCGCGAACCCCGTCGTGAATACGCCGCCGACATCCTGGACGTTTCCAGTTGTGCTGCACTCGACCGTGACCGATGTCGTTTCGAACGTCGTTTCGGCCGAGATGCCTGAGCCGACTGTTGTACCAGCACCGCTTGCGATAGCCGAGCACGCTTCCGCGCTAGATATCTGCAACGTGGATGCCGCCGCTAACGCAAGCAACGAAACACCCGCCAATTGATAGGCCTCCCGCGGCACTCTCATTCGATCCCACCTTACGAGAATCGATACCGTCACAGTTAAGGCAATTACAATAAATCACCGGCCCTTCAATGGGGCTCGTTGACTTGATTGACAGGCAGTGTACGCAGCGCGCTGCTCGTCGGCAATGGTTAGGCGTTCGCTCTCAGGCCACTATAAGGTCATGTGTGGCGACAAGGTCACTATCGAACTCAGATTGAACCGCTCAGATGCAGTACAACGCGGTACAAGGACGCGAACATCTAGAGGTCAGAATAGGCTGCCGAAACGGTCAGGCTTCCCGCGTGGGCAACCTTGCGGTCGTAACTTGCCCATATTTCCCCGCCGCACTGCTGGGCCCAGCGATGACAAAAAGAAAAATCGGTAGGCAAGTCCACGTCCGGCGTCACGATCTTCGAAAATGGCGTCAGAAAGCTCTCGAACTGTGCGGCGTATTTGTTTTTTCTGTAGCGCGACCGGTTCACCGTTTCGGGCAGTTTCTCAATTATCCTGGCGACGCAGTCGCGCGAAACCAAGAAGATACCCGTGCCACATAGCGATACCCGGACAAAGCCGCCCATCTCCTGCCGCGGTTCGATGATGGTTCCGAGGAACTCCAGGCTTTGCGCAAAGGCCTTGTCGAACGGCAGTTTCGACAGCGAGTGAAGTTTGCGAAGGTCGACCAGACGCCGCGGATACAAAGTGCCGACTACAGGCTTGTCGAGCGCCAGCATCGCGGCAATGAGATCGGGCGAAAAGCCCATGTCGCTGTCGATCATCAGGATGTGACTGCAGTCCAGCTTCTTGTAGTAGAAATTCGTGAGCAGATAGTTCCGAGAAAACGGTATATCCGTGTACTCGATTTCCGACAGCGTGAACGCGTAGCTGGAAAGGCTTTCGTGAGTCAGGGCCGCAAAAAGGCTGCGAACGAATACGCTTTTGTAGGCTGCTCCGTAAACCGGCAGCGCGAGGTTGATCTTGGTCGGCATCGAGCCCTCCACGGTCCAGTGACTGCATACAAATCCCTTTTTCCTATCTTTGACAGGATACTTGGTATAAAAATTTGCGGGCCTTTGGCGGCACGGGGTCCAAACGCTCGGGCAGATTGCGTTTGCGTCTGGTGCGTTCGAAGGCCGCCGGATCAAGATTGACGCAGGCTGGAACGAGCATGCCGATATGACCCACCGCCACGGATACTTGCGCATCCCTCTGCTCATGCTTTTCGCGATTTTGAGCACGATCGACGTTCGCGCCGCGGTCGAACAGAACGCCTCATTGCAGCCGCGCAACCGGCTGGCGATCGTCATCGGCAACACGAACTACCAGAGCAAGCGTCTCGAGCACCTCGCCAACGCGGTCAACGATGCGACGAAACTGTCCGACAGCCTGAAGCGGCTGAACTTTGAGGTTCTGACTGGAACCGATCTTACCGCCGATGGCTTCGTCAAGCTTTTCCATGACGCCGAGGCGAAGCTGCCCGAAAGCAGCGCCGTGCTGATCTTCTACGCCGGCCACGGCATGCAGGTGCAGGGCGAAAACTACCTGCTACCGATCGATACGCCCGATCCGGAAAACCTGGACAAGCTGACGGCGCACGCCGTCAAGCTGAATGATGTGATCGCCAAATTCGCCAGTCGCGGCCGTCAGACCTTCATCTTCCTTGATGCCTGCCGCAACAATCCGCTGGGCAGCGGCGCCAACATCTCCAACGGTCTGGCGCAGGTCGAGGTCGGCGAAAACACGTTTGTCGCCTTCGCCACCCAGCCCGGGAACGTCACCGTCGACGGGACAGACGAAAACAGCCCGTTCACCACTGCGCTTCTAAAAAACGTCGAAATTCCTGGCTTGAGCATTTCGGACATGATGATCCGCGTCCGCAACGAGACCGAGGCGCTCACCGTCGGCCGCCAGGTGCCGTGGGATCAGTCGAACCTGCGTGAACAATTCTATTTCACCGAACAGCAGATGCTCGATCCGGCGCAGTTGAGCGCGAGCCTGTCGCGCATCCTGTCCGATCCAGACGCCAAGAAGAAGCTGCAGATAGAGCTCGCCTCCAACGACCTGCAGACCGCCGTGCTCATCGTCGGACAGACGCTGCGGTCCGTCGAGATTCCGGCACCGTCAGGCGGTTCAGCGGAGCCGGTCGGCACTCGGGTCGCCAATCTGTCTTCAACCGAAAGCGTTGCAGTCGCTCGCCAGAGCGTCGTCTCCGGCCTCGAAACTCTCATTGTCGGCGCCTCGGCGGGCGAAGCGGAAAAGGACAAGGCAGGCGATCTTGCGCGCAGCATTCAGACCGAACTTCGTCGCCTGGGGTGCTACCGGATGCAAGTTGATGGCGATTGGGGCACAGGCTCCATCCGTGCCCTCACCGACTACTACAAAAACACCAAACAGATCGCACCCACGACCGAGCCGACCGTCGGATTGCTCGGCGATCTCTTTTTGCGTTCCGGCAGAATCTGCAAGCAGCCGGTCATCGTCAAGGCCAAGCCGGCTAAAGTCGCGTCGGACAACGGCCCTTCGCAAACCGGCCCCAGCCGCAAGGCGGCGAAACGCGCGCAGGCCGTCCCGCAACGCCCCATAGCCCCCCCACCAGACATTAGTGGGGGGATAGGCATCGGTGGTGTGTTTTAGGACGTGGGTTGTCAGGCGGGCCTACTTCATTGGCGTTCGTAACATCACGATTTCGCCTCACGGATCGCTCGCAAAGTCGCATGGCGTAGCTTGTCCTCGCGCTTAAGGGTCTTCACTCGTCCGACAAGGCCAGGTTTGATCCATTCGGCGTCTGGCTTGTCGGCTCCCTTCGGTGGCGTGCCTTTCCCCTCCTGCACCTTGGCCCATAGGCGTTCTCGCATGGCTTTGTTCAGGGCGATGTGAGCCGATCCGACATAGCGGCGTTCCGCATCGCGGGTTGCCATCAAAGCGAGTGGTGCCGATCCCGGTTTTAGCTGCACGCCTGCCACTTCAAAGTCGACTTCCTCGTAGCATTTGGTTTTCAGCCACGCTTCGGTGTCGCCTGACCGATACACGCTGTCAGGCCGCTTCGACACCATGCCCTCCAGGCCCATGCGATCAACCGCGGCGTAGAAGTCGGCCCCGCCGCCATGCACATGGTGACTGTACTGGATCACGCCCTTGGCAGGCCCGACGAGTTCGAGCAGCTTTTCCCGACGTTCCAGCAGAGGTGCTGGGCGCAAGTTGACCCCGTCCAGGTGCAACAGATCGAAGGCGACGAAGATGATCCGATCCGGCGCCCATCGCATTGCGGACCGCAGCGAATGGAAATCCGACACGCCCTTCCCATTGAGGACGATTGCCTCGCCGTCGATGATTGCCGACTTGGGAGAAAGGGTTGCCGCCGCCTCGACAATCGTCTTGTACGTCGATGACCAGTCATAGCCTCTTCGCGTGATCGCTCGGGCCGTGCCGTCTCGATTATGATTTGCGTCCGATAGCCATCGTACTTGATTTCGTGAATCCAGTTGTCTCCTGTCGGGGGGACCTCGACAAGCCTGGGAAACATTGGCCTGATGAACTTCAGACGCATGAACTGACCCGCAAGACTGCGTTTCAATTTAGCATGCGCTAAAATGGTTCCGGAACATTTTAGACGAATTGACTGTTTGACAGCCATGGCGAGGCCGTCCGACGTGGACCATCCATTCCCGGCAAGGAGCACGGCGGCGAACCAGCCGATGAGGACGACAACTTCTATACCTGCCCGACGTGCGGACAGCAGGTCGACATGCGCGACTTGCGGCAGGTGATTTGGCACGAGCAGCCAAAGCAAGCCGCTCCTGTTGCTGGTAGATTAGCCGCGCCAGCACATCGGCAGCAGCACCCCTCTCAAAATTGGCGGAACATAATTTAGACCCGTCAGTTGGGAGAACTCATGGGAGGCGCGCGATGTTGCAACGTGAAATCTCCATTGTCTCGGACAGGTCGAAATTGGTGGCGGACTATTCTCTGATCGCCGCCGATATAGCCCAGCGTCTATCTTTGCGCGCTTGCAATGACAACGCTTCCGCCAACGTCCCGTGGGCACCGAAACATTCCGAGGCCCCGACTTCGCCGGCCTCGCACACCCGCCGAGTATTCCTCGACCGATCGTGCTTTAGCCACGATCTATGCGTCGACGGTGGTGGGGATAACGCTGATTCTGGCGTCGGCAGTTTGAGTTACGCGACCTGATGCCGCTCTCCCAGAAACTATCTTCGGTTGAGATGACACTCAAATGCCCCGGATGTGGAAACGAGTTCACCAAGCCAGGGCGTTGGTTCATCGTTGCCGCCCACTATCGGTGCGAAGGTTGCCAGCGTTTACACCGCCTTCCTTATCCAGAAAAGGTGGAACTGTTCGAAAGATACGCCCAAGGGTGTGAAGACGGGCTCGGCAGCATCGACAGTGGGCCCGCACCGCTTGGGTGAGGACCGATGCGGGCCCGGCCAAGGGTTGCCTTTCCTTGGCCAGCAGCGTGCGGGGCGCTGCCGCCAAGAACTGAGCATGAGTAATAAGGTTCCGCTGATACAAAAAAGCCCGCCAGCCGTCAGGCCAGTGGGCAGTTCTCATGGGGAAAGCACCGAATGGGAACAGTGCAACGACCGAATCTCGACAGCGCGGTTTTTGTTCCACCGTCCGCGAACAGACCTAGCGTCGTTGCCTTGGTAAACCCGTACGGCAACCCTTCCGGCCTTTCAATTTTTGCCCGATGGCTCGCTACTCTGCGGCCCTGTCACCTCAAGGTTTAGGCCTGACGCTACCCTGTCACAGATAGTCGATATCCACCCAGATGTTACGCCGCAACCGGCGGCGGTGTTACGTTAGTCGAGGTATACCGTGGTGTGCGAGCTGCTCGGCTGGTGGCGTGCGCCTCTCCGTTGCTTGATGTGACTGTCATGGGGCCGCGAGCCGACTGGCAACTTCCTAGAATCCAGTTGGCAAAAGCGGCCATTCCGCACCGAGCGCCACTTATCGGATCGAAGGTGTTTTCGGCGTCACAGGCCCGCCAACTGGTGTTATGCTACTTCTCATCGCGAGGCTTGAGCTTACGCGGTGAGAAGTTGAGGAGGAGGATATGTTAGAGACGCAGCTTCAAAGTCGCAATGGCATGCCGATTGGCGCCGACCTCATCGATGAGTTCGCTTCGGGGTTGGCTGGCCGCCTTATCCGGCTCGCTGATGCCGATTACGACGAGGCACGCCGTATTTGGAACGCGGCAATTGATCGACACCCTGGACTCATCGCACGCTGCCTCGGTGTTGCTGATGTAATCCACGCAGTGAAATTCGCCTCTAAAAACGACCTTCTTGTCGCGGTGCGTGGGGGCGGTCACAATGTCGCCGGGCGCGCGCTCTGCGACAACGGCATCGTGATCGACCTCTCCGCCATGCGTGGCGTGATGGTTGAGGCCAAGACCCAGACCGTGCGAGTTCAGGGCGGCGCGACGCTTGGCGATCTCGACCGAGAGACGCATTTGCATGGGTTGGCGGTGCCGGTCGGCGTCGTCTCTAAGACCGGCGTTGCCGGTCTGACGCTCGGCGGCGGCGTAGGCAGTCAGTTCCTCCGGTGCCGTGGCCATGAAGTCACGATAGAAGCGCAACACCTCACCGGACTTGTCGCGTGCGTGAACGATC
>NZ_RZQP01000267.1:0-7600 GCF_003998165.1 Mesorhizobium sp. M7A.F.Ca.US.007.01.2.1
CCCCCGTCAGGCGAGGCGCTACTCTGACAACCGGCGACACCGGCGGCGATATCGAAGCGTTGCAGTCGATGCTGGCGCTCTACGGCTATGGCGTTGAAATATCCGGCGTTTTCGACCGGCAGACGGAGGCGGTGGTCGAAGCCTTCCAACGGCATTTCCGGCCGCGCAAGGTGGACGGCGTTGCCGACGGCTCGACGCTGCGGACGCTGCAAAGGCTGCTTGCTTCCGTGAAGCGCTAATCCCCGGGAGACCTCTCCCAAGCAATTCTTTCCAATCCTTAAGTTACAGGCTGTCACTCAAAGTGACTTGCCTGGCCTTGTTTGACACCAATTCGGGCGTCAAACGGCTGACGTGTAGATGTCGGACCCCAAGCCCCCCCGGGTTGTTCCGACGTTGGTTAGGCGTTGCTGCGTGAACATCTTCGCGCGGTTCAGACAGAACAGGATCACATGCAGAAATTTACCGTTTTAACGGCAGCTCTTGCTGCCGGCGTAATGACTTTTGCCTTCAGTGCGGCGCATGCAGCGTCATTCAGCCCGCGGGCCGATCAAGGGTTTCCCGTGGTATCCGCAAAAAGCGGCAAGGCAGGCCACGACGCCAAGGCGACAAAGCAGGCATCCGCCAAAGCGGAGACGAAGCGGGCTTCCGCCAAAGCGGAAAAGGCAAGCTGGTCCAAACCGAAGAAGTCCATCGCCAAAAGGCAGACGAAGCGCGGCCGCAAGACCGTCGACATGACGAGAACGGCATCGATCGGCCTCAGGAACGCGGCGGAGTCGACGGCCGCGGTGGCGAGCAGCGGCCAGTATTCCGCAATCGTTGCCCGCTATGCGGCGATCGAAGGCGTGCCCGTGTCGCTCGCCTCGGCGGTCATCAAGATCGAGAGCAACTACCGGCCCAACATCGTCGGCAGCGCCGGCGAGATCGGCCTGATGCAGATCAAGCCGGCCACGGCTCGGATGATGGGCTATAGCGGCTCCGCCAAGGGCCTGTTCGATCCCGACACCAACATCAAATACGGCATGAAATACCTTGCCATGGCACGGAGCCTCGGTGGCGGCACGACCTGCGGCACCATTCTGAAATACAATGCCGGGCACGCCGCAACGCGGATGAACCCCGTGTCGGCAGCCTATTGCGGCAAGGTCAAGGTGCAGATGGCTGCGCTTGGATCGCCCGCATAAGTCAGCTTTTTCGTTTGCGTTTTCGGGCGTGAACCCCTTTATACGCTCTGCCAGCTGGCTGGGCGGCCGCACCCGCAAACGCCGAAAGGTCGTGGGTGAGGAAAGTCCGGGCTCCATGGAAACACGGTGCCGGTTAATGGCCGGCGGGGGCGACCCCAGGGAAAGTGCCACAGAAAGCAAACCGCCACGATCCGGCTTGCCGGATTCGGGGCAAGGGTGAAAGGGTGGGGTAAGAGCCCACCGCGCGACTGGCAACAGGAGCGGCACGGTAAACCCCACCGGGAGCAAGACCGAATAGGGACGGTGCGAGGGGAAACCCTCGAGGGCTGTTTCCGGCTCACCGTCCGGGTAGGTTGCGTGAGGCGCATGGCAACATGCGCCCAAGATGAATGGCCGCCACGTTCTCGCCTCGCAAGGGACGAGGGCCATACAGAACCCGGCTTACAGGCCAGCTGGCAATTTCTCTCCCCCGATATCAAGAGAAATCTCTTGAAATCAGCAGGTTGCGCCCTCGGGCGCGCCTGTTGATTCAAGCCTGTCCGGCCGTTCATCCGAGCCGGGAGCCGCTGATCCCGTCCAGCGACGTCTCGATCGCTTTCCAGAGCTCTTCCACCGGCTCGCAGCCGACCGAGAGGCGGACGAAACCGGCGGAGACCGCATCGCCTCGCTTCAGGCGCCGCTCGGCGGAGGTGTGGACGCCGCCGAAGGATGTCGCGGCCTGCATCAGGGCACAATTGTTGATGAAGTCCTCGGCTTTGTCTTCCGAGGCGAGTTCGAAAGAGATGAGAAAGCCGAAGCGCTCCATCTGGGCGCGGGCTAGGTTGTGCGACGGGTCGCCTTCAAGCCCGGGATAACGCAGGCCGCTGATTGCCTTGTGGCCCTGCAGTCGCCGCGCGATGACTTCCGCCGAGGAACACATGCGATCGAAGCGCACATCCAGTGTCTCCAGGCCGCGGTGCACCAGCCAGGCTTCGAACGGACCGGGAATGCTGCCGGAAACTTCGCGCCAGCCGGTCACGGCGGCGATGATATCGGCATTGCGACTGGCGACATGGCCGAACAGCACGTCGGAATGGCCATTGGGTGCCTTGGTGTCGGCGGCAACGACGATGTCGGCGCCGTGGTCGAGCGGTCGTTGGCCGAGAGGGGTCATGGTCGTGTTGTCGACCACAAGGATCGCGCCGGCTTTGTGGACAGCATCGGCAACGGCGGCGATATCGCAGATATCCAGCCCCGGATTGGCAGGGGTTTCGACAAATGCCAGCCGATAGCCATCGAAGCCGCCATCGAGGAAGGTCGAAGTCGGCCTGGCATCATAGGTGATGCCGAGCGGCTTGAGGAAGCGCTCGGCCAGCGCTCGTGTCGTGTGATAGCCGTCCGATGGCAGCAGGATACGGTCGCCGGCCTTGAGCACGGCAAAAAACGCCGCCGAGATTGCCGCCATTCCGGAAGGGAATGCGACGCAGGGCGCGTCCTCCAGATGGGCCAGCATATGCTCGACCGCGTCCCAGGTCGGGTTGCTGAATCGCCCGTACTGGTTGAAGCCGGTGGCGTCGCCGGGCGCATGAAAGATGGCGGCCATGGTCAGCGGCAGGGGAATGGAATCGCCCATGGCAAGCCCGCTGCGACGCAGGTGAGGAAGCGCTGCAGCGCGTGACTTTGCTGTTTCAGACATCGAATTTCAGACCCTGTTGGTGACCGGCTGGATGTGGCGAGACGCTATGCCCGGCAGCGGCTCGCGGCAAGGCGCGTCCGGTTGGGCCAGGCGGCTCTAAACGCTTCGTTAGGCTTAATAGACCATAAAGACGAGACGTGTCGTCACGGCTGCTCTCTTTGGTCGGGGCGCGCGTGTTTGTGAAGCCTATTCCCGTTGACGCCCATAGTGCCCCATGATATCCCATCCAGACATCAAAGCCTTCGTTCCGTGTCAGGGTAAAGCGTACGCCAATCGGGCAGCCGCGGCGGCTGCGCGTTTGCTGGTTTTTGCCTGTGCGGACGAGGCTGATACGGGGCAGGGAACGCGCTGCGGCGGCGCGTGCGACAAGATGCAGAGGGGTGCGGCGGCGCAAGCGGCTGTAGCGTTTAATGGACCGGTTTCTGTCAAACACGGTGAGCAGGATCGATGCGAAGGGGCGGGTGTCCGTTCCCGCGCATTTCCGTGCCGTCGTGCAGAAGCGCGGCTATTCGGAACTCTATGCGCTGCGCTGCCTGGACCTGCCGGCGATGGATGTCGGCGGGCTCGACCTGCTCGACCGCTACGAGCAGCGCATAGCGCTCGAGGATCCCTTCCTGCAGACGGCGGACGATATGTCGTTCTTCTGCCATGGCGACGGAACCTTCTTGAAACTCGACCAGGACGGCCGCATCACGATGAGCGATTTCCTTCGCGAACACACCGGCATCTCGGCGGAAGTGGCCTTTGTCGGGCGCGGCAATTTCTTTCAGATCTGGGAGCCGGGACGGCTTGCCGCCTATGGGGCGCAGGCGCGGGCACGGCTTTTGCAGCTTCGGCAGGGGACGAAGCCTGGGGAGCGACCGGAATGACGGCAGGCCACGGCGATGACCTTCCTCGCGCCGTAGATGGGCACGCCGTTGGCGGATCGGCCCGCCACATTCCGGTCCTCCTTGCCGAAGTGCTCGAAGCACTGGTGCCGGCGCAGGGCGACCTCATCATCGACGGCACGTTCGGCGCCGGCGGCTACACCAGGGCCATTCTGGCGACAGGCGCCTCCGTGGTGGCGATCGACCGCGATCCGGATGCCATTGCGGCCGGGCGCGATCTTGAAGTGCAGTCGGGTGGTCGGCTGCGGCTGGTGCAGGCGCCGTTCTCGACGCTGGACGAACATGTCGAGAGCGCCGACGGGATCGTGCTCGACATCGGCGTGTCCTCGATGCAGCTCGACCAGGCGGAGCGCGGGTTTTCGTTCCGCGCCGACGGGCCGCTCGACATGCGCATGGCGCAATCGGGCCTCAGCGCCGCCGACGTCGTCAATTCCTTCAAGCCGGGCGATCTTGCCCGCATCTTCGGCTTCCTCGGCGAGGAGCGCCATGCCGGACGCATTGCCCGCATGATCGAGGCGCACCGCGAAAAGCGCCCGTTCGAGCGCACGTTGGAACTCGCCGACGCCATCGAGACGCATATCGGCCGGGCGCCGAAGGACAAGATCCATCCGGCGACGCGCGTCTTCCAGGCGCTGCGCATTTTTGTCAATGACGAGCTTGGCGAACTGGCCAAGGCCCTGTTTGCGGCCGAACGCGCTCTGAAGCCGGGCGGACGGCTCGCCGTGGTCACCTTCCATTCTCTGGAAGACCGCATCGTCAAGCGTTTCATCGCCGACCGGGCCGATGTCGCGACCGGCTCGCGTCACCTGCCCGAGGCGCATGCGCGCACCGCGACGTTCCGCAAGGCGGGCGGCGGCGTGACGGCCGGCGACGCCGAGGTGGCGGCCAATCCGCGCGCCCGTTCGGCCAGGCTACGCGCGGCGGTCCGCACCCAGGCGCCGGCGCGCGGCAGCGACTTTTCGATTTTCGGCCTTCCAAAGCTTCCCGGTATCGACCGGCCGGGGGAGAGGTAGCTAAGTGTTTCGTACCAGCGACATTGTCCTGATCGCCGTCATGGTTGCGGTCGCGGCCCTTACCTACAAGGCCAAGCGCGAGGCCGAGGAACAATTGGCCGCCGTGCAGAAGATCCATGCGCAGATACGCTATGAGGAGGACACGATCGACCTGCTCAAGGCCGACTGGAGCCTGCTTACCCAGCCGTCGCGGCTGCAGAAGCTCGCCGAACTCTACAAGTCGCAGCTCGAACTCGAGCCGGTCAGCGCCCGCCAGATCGGCGGTGTCGGCGACCTGCCGGCCAAATCCCTTGACATCCAGGACATCTTGTCGGGACGCCAGGGCGGCATGGCTGATAGTTCGGGCGGCAAGGCGCCGTCGGACGGCAGGGATCCCGTGGTGACCGGAGGCATCGCCCAATGATCGGTAAACTGCTGAAACGTCGCGCCAGGACGAGTGAAGATGGATCGATCGTGGTCGAGGGCGCCCGCAAGGCGACCGGCGGCAAGGGCAGGACGCGCATCGTCATGACGATGGCGGTGTTCTTCGGCATCTTCTCGACCATATCAGGGCGGCTGGTCTATCTCGGCTTCCAGACCCCCGATATGTCGGGCGGTCCGCAGAGCCGGGTGACGGCATCGCGGCCCGACATCGTCGACCGCAACGGCGAAGTGTTGGCCACGGACATCAAGACGGCGTCGCTGTTTGCAGAACCACGCCGGATTGTCGACGCCGACGAGGCGATCGAGAAGCTGTCGACGGTGCTTCCGGACATCGACTATGAGCAGACCTACCATAAGCTGAAGAGCGGCGCCGGTTTCGTCTGGCTGCAGCGGCAGCTGACGCCCAAGCAACAGTCCGACATCATGCAGCTCGGCATTCCCGGTTTCGGCTTCCGCACCGAAAAGCGCCGCTTCTATCCGAGCGGCGAGACCTCGTCCTACATTGTCGGGCTCACCAACATCGACAACCAGGGCATCTCCGGCATGGAGAAATATGTCGACGAGCAGGGGCTGAGCGACCTGCAGGCGTCGGGCCTTGCCATTGCCAAGGATCTCAAGCCGGTAAAGCTTTCGATCGATCTGCGCGTGCAGCATGTCGTGCGCGACGAGATCGCCGCCGGCCTGGAGCGCTATCGTGCCATGGGCACCGGCGCCGTTGTGCTCAACGTCAAGACCGGCGAAGTGGTGGCCATGGCCTCGGTGCCGGATTTTGATCCGAACAATCCCTACAACGCACAAGACAAGGACCGGCTGAATCGCATGTCGGCGGGCCTCTACGAGATGGGTTCGACCTTCAAGAGCTTCACCTCAGCCATGGCGCTCGATTCCGGCAAAGCGACGATGGCGAGCCGCTTCGATGCTTCGCATCCAATCCGGGTCGGCCATCAGGCCATTCACGATTTCCACGGCAAGAACCGTGTGCTGTCGTTGCCGGAGGTGTTCCTCTACTCGTCCAACATCGGGTCGGCCAGGGAAGCCGAGATGGTCGGCATCGAGGGGCATCGCGAATTCCTGCATCGCCTTGGCATTCTGGACAGGATGCAGACCGAATTGCCGGAGACTGCCCGTCCGACTGAACCGAAGGTCTGGAAACAGGTCAATTCATTCACCATCGCCTTCGGCCATGGCGTGTCGACGACGCCGCTGCAAGCGGCTGTGGGCTGCGCGGCGTTGATGAATGGCGGCTTCCTGATGAACCCCACCTTTCTGGTGCGGACGCAGGCGGAAGCGATGGCCACCGCCAAGAGAGTGGTGAGCGAAAAGACCGTCGAAGGCATGCGCTACCTCTATTCGCTCAATGCCGAAAAGGGCTCTGCCAGAAACGCCAGAGTCCCCGGCTACCGCGTTGGCGGCAAGACCGGAACCGCCGAGAAGGTCATCAATGGCCGCTACTCGAAGGACTTGAATTTCAACACCTTCGTCGCCGCCTTCCCGATGGACGATCCGCAGTATCTGGTGTTTACCATTGCCGATGCCCCGCACCCGGAAAAGCCCGGCATGACGGATGTCGCGGCTGCGAATGCTGGGGTTATGGCCGGCAATATCATCAGGCGTTCAGCTGCCATGCTTGGCGTGAAGCCAGATTTCAGCCATGAAAATGGTGCAACGCTGGTTTCCTATCAGTGATTCTTAGGGCGCGCCGGCAACAGCGCGCTATTTTGTTGCGGTGAACGGGACTCGATGAAGCTCAGAGATCTAGCCGGTATCCTGCCCGTCGAGGGAATAGCTTCCGTCGATCTGGAGGTTACAGGGATTTCTTCGGATTCCCGCCAGGTAAAAGCGGGCGTTGTCTTTTTTGCGCTCGCCGGAACCAAGGCCGACGGTGCCGTTTATGCCGCAGATGCCGCCGCGCGCGGTGCGGCCGCGATCGTGGCGGGCAAGGGCAGCACCATTGCCGGGCTCCCGGTTCCGGTGCTGGCGGTCGACGATCCGCGCCTGGCGCTGGCGCAGAGTGCGGCACGCTATTTCGGCAAGCAGCCTGAGATCATGGTCGCGGTGACCGGCACCAGCGGCAAGACCTCGGTCGCAGCCTTCACCAGGCAGATCTGGGAGCAAGCCGGTTATGCCGCCGCTTCGATCGGCACCACCGGCGTGGTGGCGCCTGGGCGCAACGACTATGGTTCGCTGACGACACCCGATCCGGTCGCCCTGCATCAATTGCTGCAGGAATTGGCCGATGCCGGCGTCACCCACGCCTCGATGGAAGCCTCCAGCCATGGGCTCGACCAGCGCCGCCTCGACGGCGTGAAGCTGGCCGCCGGCGGCTTCACCAATCTCGGCCGCGACCATATGGATTATCATCCGACCATCGAGGATTATCACCGCGCCAAATTGCGCCTGTTCGACACGTTGCTGCCGAAG
>NZ_RZQP01000268.1:0-7569 GCF_003998165.1 Mesorhizobium sp. M7A.F.Ca.US.007.01.2.1
ACTATGTTGAGGTCAACCATCGCGCCGGCGTGTTCTTCAAGCCGCCGGTGCCTGCCACCGACTACGATGTCGACACCGACTGTTACTCCTGGGACTGGGGCGGCCTGCATCTGATCCAGACGCATCGTTTCGCCGGCGATACCGGCCATGGCGCCGAGAGCAGCCTGCCATGGCTGAAGCAGGATCTGGCGACCTATGCGGCGGACGGCCGTCCGGTCATCCTGTTCCAGCATTATGGCTGGGACACTTTCTCGGTGGAACGTTGGGATGCCGCCAAGCGGCATTTCGACGATGACGGCAGTGGTGCGCCGCATTGGTGGAGCGAGGCCGACCGGCAGGCGTTGCTGGCGGCGCTGAAGGGCTACAATGTCGTCGGCATTTTCCATGGCCACCAGCACGAAACGCCGCTGATCTATCGCAGGGACGGGATCGACCTGTTCAAGCCGAAGGCTGCCTATATGGGCGGTTTCGCGCTGATCAGGGTGACCAGCGACGGCATGGACGTGGTGCTGGGCGAGGCGGCCGGCGATCACGGCGAGGTCGCCTTCACCAATGCTTTCAGCAAGGGCTGGAGCACCTGAAAAAGGCGGCCTTCGCGACCGCCTTTCCCTCGATAAAGCGCGTTTGCCGATGTCGGATCAGAGCGCCTTCTTGACCTTGTCCTTGACGTCGCCATAGGCCTTCTGCACCTTACCGGCGGTCCGGTCGCCCGTGCCTTCGGCCTGGGTCTGCCTGTTGCCGGTCGCCTTGCCCGCGGCTTCCTTGACCGAGCCCTTGACCTGCTTGGCCACGCCCGCAACCTGATCCTTGTTCACCATTTTTTGCGCATCTCCTGGGGTTCTGAATTCGGAGGAATTCATTTGCGGTAGCTAACGAGCCGGCGTCGGTTAGGTTCCAGGCGTCGCCCGGACGGCAGATCAGGTCGCGCGGCCGCCGCCCTGGGGCAAGGCTGGTGGGCTAGGCTGCGAACACGCGTCGACCATGGAATTTGGATGGCCGTGCATGCGGGGAGAAAAATGGCTGAATTCACGCTCTACATCGGCAACAAGTGTTTCTCCTCATGGTCGTTGCGGCCATGGCTGGCGATGAGGCATCTGGAGATCCCGTTCGAGGAAGGTTTCGTGCGGCTGCGCACACCTGAAACCTTTGCCAATCTGGCGAAAGTGTCGCCGACCGGTCAGGTGCCGGTGCTGAATCACAATGGCAAGATCGTCTGGGAAACCCTTGCCATTCTTGAATATCTCGCCGACCTGTTTCCCGAGAAAAAGCTCTGGCCGGCCGATATCGACGCCCGCGCGCTGGCGCGTTCGGCCGCGAGCGAGATGCATTCCGGCTTTCGCGAGGTCCGCTATGGCTGGCCGATGAATTTGCGCCGGCCGAAGGGCCACAAGCCGCTCGACGCCGAGGGCGAGGCGCAACGCGCCCGCATCGAGGCGCTGTGGCGCGAGTGCCGGGAAAAATACGGCAGGGGCGGCCCGTTCCTGTTTGGCCATTTCACCGCGGCCGACGCCATGTATGCGCCTGTCGTCACCCGTTTCGACACCTATGGCGGCACGCTTGGGCCGGATACGCGCGCCTATCTCGACGCCGTGCTGGCAACGCCGGCGATGCGGCACTGGTATGCCGAGGCGGCCAAGGAGAGGTGGCCGGAACCCGGGCCGGACGAATAGCCGGATCCAACGAAAACGCCCCTCGCACCTTTTATCGTGCGGGGGGCGTCTTTGCCATCAACCGTTCTTTCGATTGCTCTCACGAACTGCTGACGACAAGGCATAAATGCGCCTTTGCGTGGATGGTTCCTGGATGCCAGAAAATTTTTTCAACTTGGCGCAAGCGCGCTGTTTGGCGCCCGGTTTGCCGTCATGCCAGCTGGTTTGGCCTGGTGTTTTGGGAGAAATCCGCATCTGTGGCTTTATGCAAATTTGACAGCGCGCCAAAAGAAGCCTACAAGCAAATCGTCGATATTTGTTTGACTGACTTTTGTTATCCGCGCTTTCGAGCGCGCCTTTGACGAACTTCCCACATCAAAAATCGGGACAAACGACGTTGTGCATCCGCATGGCGTCGAACGAATATTTGCCATGGAAAGGGTTCGTCATGAGCACCGGCACAGTTAAATGGTTCAACGCCACCAAAGGTTTTGGTTTTATTCAGCCTGACGACGGCTCGGCCGACGTTTTTGTCCACATCTCGGCCGTAGAGCGCGCCGGCATGCGTGACATCGTCGAGGGCCAGAAGCTCGGCTACGAGATGGTCCGCGACAACAAGTCGGGCAAGATGTCCGCCGACCAGTTGAAGGCGGCCTGAAAAACGAATTCTGCTCTCCCGGTGACCACGGATGTACTGGCACCGGTGAGTGGCGAATTCGGGCGCATGGCCGCGGCGACCTGAGTTTCCACGGCATATCATGTGCATAAGCAGGGCGTTCCCGTGCGGTGCATCCTTTTGGATGTCATCTGGTTGCGCGACGCTCTCATGGAAGGTCAGGCGGTGCCTGGCCTTTTTCATTTTCCGCGCCTTGCCGCCGAAAGTGCGCTGCGCGCCGGCCTGGACGTGCTAAGGGACGCTCCAGCAATTTGAATTCGCCGCGCGTATTGCTTTGTGCGTGATCCTGACCGAAGACCCGGTCTCGCTCCATCGGCACAGGCTCCTGACAGGAGAAAGATTTGACCACCAGTTCAAAGACAACCGTCGATCAGGCCGTGTCCCTGTTCAGCAAGACGCAAACCCAGTCGATGTCGCTCAACCGCATCAATTCCGAGCGCGACGCCGTCAGCGAGGCACGCGAAGCCAAGACCGCGCGTCTGCGCGAATTGCGCCTGGAGAAGGAGGCCGACGAGATGGCCGCCGCCGCCGCGCTAGCCGCTTTGCCGAAGCGGGCCGGACGACGCTGATGGCCACCAAACGCGTACCGCCAACACCGATCGCCGCCGACGCAACCATTGCCGATATGGTCGAAGGCCTCGACAAGCCGGTCGAATTCGTCCGGCGTGTGCTGGAAAAGCTCGAGCGCTGCAAGCGTGCCCACGGTGATGCCCAGGTTCGCGTCGGCGTGCGCGGCCGCGCCGAATGCCCGAACTACCTGATCGAGTATGTCCGCGAAGACGCCAAGACCCATGAGCGGGTGACGTATCAGGACGCCGCCTACAGCGGCAGCACGCATCGCGAACTGGCAGCCCATCACATCGAGGCGGTGAAAAACTGGTCGCCCGAGGAAATGAACATCACGGCCGTTTCGGCGCTGATCGGCCGCCTGCGCAATCCGCGCGCCCCATCATCGCGCTTCGCCGACGAGGACTGACATGGCCATAAAATTCTCCTCCAAGGATCAGCCGGCAGCCTCGGGTGCTGCGGCAAAACCGGCCAAGCCGGTTGCCGCGCCGAAAGCCGGCGACGCCACCGAGGCCGCGACCGACCTGTTCAAGTCGCCGGCGGATTCGCCGAAGGGCAAGACGGCCAAGAAGAAATAGCGCGTTGCCGCAAGACGCCGATCACAACCCCGCCGCGCCAGGGCTGTCCGCCCTGGTGGCCGCCGCAAGCGTTTTGTCGTCGCAACAGGGCACCTTCGATTGCCAAAGCTGCGGTGCCTGCTGTTCCTATTCGGCCGAGTGGCCGCGCTTTTCCACCGAGGATGACGCACAGCTTGACCGTATCCCGGAAAAATATGTCGCATCCGACCTGTCAGGCATGCGTTGCGAGGGCGTGCGCTGCTCGGCGCTCTCCGGCGAGATCGGCAAGTCGACCGCTTGCGGCATCTACGACGTGCGGCCGGACGTCTGTCGCGCCTGCATGCCCGGCGACGAGGAGTGTCTGATGGCACGCCAGGCGCTCGGATTACCGGTGTAGCCAATCTCCCGTCGCCTCCGCTTGTGCGCCGACCCGCAGCCCGGTACCTTCCTGGCCGGGTAGGGTGCCGGAGGAACCATCGTGAGCATCGAATTTCTGTTGACGTCCCTGGTTGTCGTGGCTTCGCCCGGCACCGGCGTTCTCTACACGCTGAGCGCCGGCCTCTCGCGCGGTGCGCGGGCCAGCGTCATCGCCGCCTTCGGCTGCACGCTCGGCATCATCCCGCACATGGCCGCCGCCATCACTGGCCTGGCGGCGCTGCTGCACACCAGTGCGCTCGCCTTCGAGACGCTGAAATATCTCGGCGTCGCCTACTTGCTCTACATGGCCTGGAACACGCTGAAGGAAAAGGGCGGCCTCAGCGTCGAGCAGGATGTGACGCCGCGCTCGGCCGGCAAGGTGATTGCCACCGGTATCCTCGTCAACGTGCTCAATCCGAAACTGTCGATCTTCTTCTTCGCCTTCCTGCCGCAGTTCGTCAGCACCACCGAGCCCAATGCGCTGTCGAAAATGCTGGAACTGAGTTCCGTCTTCATGCTTTTGACCTTCGTGGTTTTCGTCGGCTACGGCATCTTCGCAGCCTCGATCCGCAGCCATGTCGTCTCGCGGCCAATGGTGTTGACCTGGATGCGCCGGACCTTCGCCGGCGCCTTCGTCATGCTCGGCGCAAAGCTGGCGCTGGCCGATCGGTAGCGGGGAGCGGTTCAGTCTCGCTGATCCGCTCTCCTTTGTTGCGCTATTCCGGGCGAAAAGCGGTTATGCGCTTTCGGGGCATTGCTCGGGGCGCGCTACCCCTTCACATAGCCCATCGCTTCGACGATCCGCCCATCGGCCACACGCATGAGGTTGACGCCGCGCAGCGAATTGCCGTCGGTCATGAAATAGCGCCAGCGAATCGTTGCCCGGTCACCGGCAACGAAGGTTTCCTCGATATCGAAGCGCGTGCCGGCCTGGGTCGCGATCGCCGTCCAAAGCCCGACGCACGCTTCCTTGCCGGCATGACGGGCGCCGTCCGGCGCCGGCACGGTGTTCTCGATCACGCAATCGTCGGCCACCAGCTCGGCGAGTGCCGAAGGATCATGGCGCTGGAATACGTCGTTGTAG
This sequence comes from Mesorhizobium sp. M7A.F.Ca.US.007.01.2.1, assembly GCF_003998165.1. Classification (NCBI taxonomy): domain Bacteria; kingdom Pseudomonadati; phylum Pseudomonadota; class Alphaproteobacteria; order Hyphomicrobiales; family Phyllobacteriaceae; genus Mesorhizobium; species Mesorhizobium sp. M7A.F.Ca.US.007.01.2.1. The sequence goes on from NZ_RZQP01000268.1 coordinate 4,951, forward strand.
CGCCGCATGATCTCGGCCGTCTGCTGGGACAGACCGTACGCGTTTGCGTCCATGACAAGCTCCTGTGTCATCTTCTTTCTCCTGGCTTCATTGACCTTTGGTGGCTTCGACGAGCGTTGCCTTGAGGGTGATCTGAGACACGCCGCCAAGGGCCCGCGAGACGAGGCAGCCCGCCTTGGCGGACTGTGCAAGGCGCTCGAATTCATCTTCGGCAAGTCCCGCGACCTCTGCCTCGGTTTCGAGTTCGATGCGGGTGATCGTCGGACCGGCAGCGGTTGCGCCAAGATGCACCTTGGCGACGGTGCTGATGCTTGTCGGGACATGATTGGCGTTGCCCAGTATGGCGCTCAGCGCCATCGAGAAGCAGCCTGCATGCGCCGCGGCGATCAGTTCTTCCGGGTTGGTGCCCGGACCGTTCTCGAAACGCGACGGGAAGGAATAGGCGCCTTCGAAGACGCCGCTGCCGAGCTGCAACCGGCCCGAACCTTCCTTCAACGTCCCTTGCCATTTGGCCGAGGCTTCACGAATTGTCATGGTCGTTCTCCCTTGGGTTTGAGGACTCGATGGGTCAGGCGCCGTCGATGATCACCTTCCCGAAGACGTCGCCCTGCTGGAAAAAGCGATAGGCATCGCCGGCCTCGGTAAAGGCGAAGACCTTGTCGATGACGGGCCGCAAGCGATGCTGCGAGACGGCGCGCAGCATGGCTTCGAGATTGGTGCGGTTGCCGACGAACAGGCGGCTGATGGTGGCGAGGCTGCGCTGGTAGAGTGCCGCCGGCAACTGGATCGATCCGCCTTTCGCATCCTGCAGCGTCAAGAGCACGATGTGCCCGTAAAGCGTGCTGGCGATCAGCGACTGGGCGAAGGTCGCCGGGCCACCGGTCTCGACGACGAGATCGATGCCGCCGGTCTGGTCGCACACGGCCGCGCCCCATTGCGGCATATCCGGTGTCGAAATCACCAGGTCGGCGCCCAGCGCCCGCAGCCTGTCGGCTTTCTCGCCGCGCGAGGTGACGACGGCGACATGGCAGCCTAGCAGCTTGGCGAACTGCAATGCAAAGAGCGAGACGCCGCCCGAGCCGATGACCAGAACCCATTGGCCGGGCTTCGGAATTCCGGCGCCCGTCACCGCATTCCAGGCGGTCAGGCCGGCGCAGGTCAGCGTTGCGGCCTCTTGCCAGTCGAGATGATCGGGCAGCCGCACCGCCCATTGTTCGTCGAGAACCGCATATTCCGCCAGCATGCCGTCCAGCGTGCAGCCGAGCTGGTCGACGAGCCCGGCATGGATGCGGCCGTCGATCCAGCGCGCGAAATAGCTGCCGGTGACACGGTCGCCGACGGCAAAGCGGGTGACGGCAGCGCCGACGGCGACAACCTCACCAGCCCCGTCGCTCAGCGGAACGACGCCTTGGCGTGGCGGCAGTGGATAGATGCCGTTGAGGATCATCGTGTCGCGCCGGTTGAGCGAGGTGGCGCGAATGCGCACCACGATCTCGTGCGCTCCCGGCTCCGGTCGCGCCTCGTCCCGCAGCACCAGGCTTTCGATTCCGCCGGTCCCTTCAAGGCGATAGCTGCGCATTTCGAACCTCAAATATATAGACTGATCTACATATTATGTAGACCGATTGTCATATTCTGCGCAAGGCCTATAATGATTCCTGCTGACAGAGGTTGACATGGCCAACGACACCCGCACCCGCATACTCGAGACGACTGGGCTGCTGCTCAGGCAGCGCGGCTATCACGGCACCTCGCTCAACGACATATTGAGCGCCAGCGGCGCACCGCGGGGCTCGCTGTATTTTCATTTTCCCGGCGGCAAGGACCAATTGGTCATCGAGGTGACGCGCGCCAGCGTTGCCGACGTGACGGAGAGGCTGGGCGAAGCGCTGGCCGCCGAAAAGGATCCGGCGGTGGCCGTCCATCATATCTACCAGTCGGTGGGGCGCATGCTGGAAGACAACCGGTTTTCACTCGGCTGTCCGATCGCGCCTGTCGTGCTGGACTCGCCCACCGACGTGCCGGAACTGGCGGAGTTGTGCCGCTCGGCCTTCGAACAGTGGATAGGCCTGCTGCGGGACGCCTTCGTCAGGGCAGGGGTGCCCGCGCGCCGCGCGCATGCATTGGCACTGCTGGTCGAATCGTCACTGGAAGGGCTGATGGTGATCGCCCGCGCCACCCGAGACCGCGCCCCCTTACAGGCGGTGGCTGATGAGGTCGCGGCGTTGATCGAAGCCGCGGTGCTTGCTGGCGAGGTAAAGCAACGCGCGGATGCCGCCGTCTGAGAACCGACGGAGGCGCGGCGATCGAGGTCCGCGTAAACGAAAAGGGCGGCATCTCTGCCGCCCTTTCCGTATCTGAAGGCTGATAGGGCTGGATTAGAAATCCATGCCGCCCATGCCGCCCATGCCGCCGCCGCCCATGCCGCCAGGCATGCCGCCGCCAGCCGACTCCTTCTTCGGAGCCTCCGCGATCATGGCTTCGGTGGTGACGAGCAGGCCGGCGACCGAGGCCGCGTCCTGGAGAGCGGTGCGGACAACCTTGACCGGATCGACGATACCCATGGCGATCATGTCGCCATAGTCGCCGGTCTGGGCGTTGTAGCCGAAGGTCGCGCCC
>NZ_RZQP01000269.1:0-7533 GCF_003998165.1 Mesorhizobium sp. M7A.F.Ca.US.007.01.2.1
TGCACATCTACAATTGGGACCAGTGGGCGCAGAAGACGGTGCCGGTGCCGATGGTGACGGGCCATGAATTCGTCGGCACCGTTGCCGATTTCGGCGCAGCGGTCACCGAATACAAGGTCGGCCAGCGTGTATCGGGCGAAGGCCACATCGTCTGCGGCCATTGCCGCAACTGTCGCGCCGGGCGAGGGCATCTGTGCCGCAACACGCTCGGCGTCGGCGTCAACCGTCCAGGCGCCTTCGGCGAGTATCTGGCGATCCCGCAGCACAATGTCGTGCCGATCCCCGACGATGTGCCCGATGAGATTGCCGCGATCTTCGATCCCTTGGGCAATGCCGTCCACACCGCATTGTCCTTCGATCTGGTCGGCGAGGACGTGCTGGTGACTGGCGCCGGGCCGATCGGCATCATGGGCGCGCTCGTCGCCCAATGCGTCGGCGCGCGCAAAGTGGTCATCACTGACATCAACCCGGTGCGGCTGGCGCTAGCCAAGAAACTCGGCGTCCAGCATGTCGTCGACGCCTCGAAGGAGAAGCTGCGCGACGTCATGCCGGTGCTCGGCATGACCGAGGGGTTCGACGTCGGCCTCGAAATGTCAGGCGCCGCCCCCGCTTTCCGCGACATGATCGACACCATGAACAATGGCGGCAAGATCGCCATTCTGGGCATCGCGCCGACCGGCTTCGAGATCGACTGGAACAAGGTCATCTTCAAGATGCTGCATCTCAAAGGCATCTACGGCCGCGAGATGTTCGAAACCTGGTACAAGATGATCGCGCTTGTGCAGGGTCCGCTGGATGTCTCCGGCCTGATCACCCACCGCATCGGCATCGACGATTTTCAGATCGGTTTCGATGCGATGAAGAGCGGCAGTTCCGGCAAGGTGGTGATGGACTGGTAGGGATTGCCTTGGCCGCTATTCAGGAAAAGCTGACGACAGCACCTCTGGTCCGCCGGACATTTTCCAACTAGGGGAACATGGCTGGGTGGAGAGCTATGGCTCCGCTACGTGCGCTCGCTAATCATATACGGCGACGTATCGCGGCCCACCCGGTGACGGTCGATGGGGCAATTCGCTTCAGTCGATGACGGAAACCCGGTGAACCGATGCTGAGGCCCCGACGCGATCGTCTATTTCCTATGATCTGCGATTGAGGTCGAGGTGTTGCCGCTTTCAGCGGGTAAGATGCGATAGACGACTTCCGGTACCCTTCCGGTCAGCGAAAAGGAAGGCAACGAGCCGCATTGCCTCAAGCAAAATGTTACCAATAGTGTCCTGTTCCAAAGGGGATGGACAGGTCGTGCCATTCCGGTTCGGGGGAAGGATGGCGCGGCTCAGCATGGCGACACGGTGAAGCGGCGATCGTGGAGCTTTATTGCGGCGTTGACAAGCGGCGCATTCTGGATGAGTTCGAGGCGGTAACCGGCTATTATTCGCAAGCGCGCGATCCGTCTTATGAACCGTCGTGAGCAGAGGCCGTCTGCGGGCAAGAGCCGCAGCCGCTGTTACGGCAGCGATGTCCGCGACGCGCTCATCGTGTTGTGGGAGGATTCGGAGCGGCTGGGTCCGCATCGACGCTCGCGGCGGCCAGCGCCGCCGGGCAGGAATGAGTTCGCAGTTCGCCGCTCGGTGCCAGCCCGCACCTTCGGCGATTGGAAAGATCCGCCGCCCGGCTTTGTTGAGCGCATTCGGGCACGTCTTCGTCAGGGAGCTTCGTGCAGACGATGGTGCTGACCGGATTGCCGCCGGCTGGACCGATTGCATTCCGCTCCGCACGCGCGACAGCGGCAATGTGATCATGGCGATCAAGCAGGCCCGCTCCCGGTTTCGCTGACCCTGTGCTGCTGTTTGCCGGCATCCGCCCGCACAGGAAGAGCTTGTAAAAGTGCGGAAATCGAGGAGCCGTTGGTCGTCGATCTTCAGCCTGAACGCGGTCGTTTGCTGGTGCCGCAAATCGGCTGTTGCATGTACATCCCTGTCAGACGTCAGTTTTCCTCGCCTATTTTGGTGTCGAGCGCGAAGTGCTCCAACCAGATTGCAAGGCTTTTTGGAAATGAGAGCGGCTTTGCGCAGGGCGCTCCGTTGTTGAGCATTCAAGCTACCAAGCCAATGACGCGCAGGTTCCACCAGGCTCGCCAGCCTTGAAGGACAGCGAAAAAAGCAGAGCACGACAGACACAACAGTGCATCAGGACGCCGCAGTCGTTGAAGATGGTGCGCTGCATCCATACCGTGGATGCATTCGATCCAAATAATCGATTTGTTCAATCAGTTTCTCGAAAGCTAACCCTACCCTCTGTGGGAATCGGGCTCTGAGCCGCGACGCTGCCTTGCGAGCGCAGGGGCTGCACGTAGGAGAGATGATGCAACGAGAAATCGCACGCGGGTTGCTGGCCTCGTGGGTTCGCCGACCGGCGTATTTGAGCCCGTCAGTTGGTCCTCACCCGCGCCTATTGCCACCGAGCGACTTGCATGTCCCTCCGACTCGGACCAGTTCCGAGAGCTGCGACGAGTTGCGCGCCGTGTGCTCCGATCAGATGGCCGCCGGTGACGCGTTCGATGGGCCGTCCCTCTTCGAGAGGAGATGAAATGCGAACGCTGCTCGTGGATCATCATGCGGATCTTGCGCGCGCCATGCGACTTGCGCTCGGGGATGGCGGCTTCGTCGTTGATGTCGTTGGTACTCTGGAACTGGCTTCGAGTGCATTTTCTTGCGCCAGCTATGAAATTCTCCTGCTGGAATTGGCTCTGCCAGATGGCGATGGCTTGGGTTGGCTGAGGCAGTTGAGGACCCACGGGCATTCAGTTCCTGCCGTCATTATGAGCAGCCTTAACGATCTCGATAAGCGAATTGCGATCTTCAACGGTGGTGCGGACGACTTTCTGCTCAAACCCATCTCTACCGATGAGCTTATTGCCAGAATGAGAGCCATTCTGCGCCGGGCGACACAGATGACCGACCTGAGGCTCGTATTTGGCAATCTCGACTTTGATCCGGTCGCCCGCCAGGTTTTCGTTGATGGGCACCCAATGATGATCGCACGTCGCGAACTCTGTGTTCTAGAGCACCTGCTTAACCGGGCAGGCCGCATCGTGCCCCGTGCGCAATTGGAAGATCACCTCTATTCATTCAACGACGACGTGTCTGCCAACGCGCTTGAAGTCGGAATTTATCGTTTACGGGGACATCTGACCAGATCAGGTGCAACGCCACGGATCAAGACCATCCGAGGCATTGGTTACATCCTAGAATTGACTGACGCCTCGTCCGCATAGTTTGTCGAATCGAAAGAAGATCTATTTTGCTGATCCTTCAACATCCTTGCGCTGCGCTCAATTGGCGGGCGATCGCCAACAAGGTTACAAGACCTGCAGTGCCCCGTTACCTGGGCCATCTCCTCTGCGCGCTTATTGTGACTTTCCCACTTGGTGTCGCGGCGCAAAACAAGCAGGACAAAGGCCCGCCGCATGCGGCTTCGAATAGCATCAACGCCACGCTGACCCTTTCCTCTTCGCTCGGGGAGACCGTTCATCTGCCCGGGCCAGCCACGACCATCTTTGTTGCTGACCCCACGATCGCGGATTTTCAGGCGCCATCGAGCAAAACAATCTTCGTCTTTGGCAAGAAATCGGGGCGGACCAGCCTATTCGCCTTGGATGGCAATGGCGAGCCTCTCGCCGAATTGCGTATCGTTGTCACGCAACCGATCGGGGATTTACGCGCCATGTTGCGGGAGCAGGTCGGCGACTATCCCATCCGCGTCAACTATACGCCGCGCGGCGCAATCCTTAGCGGGACGGCGCCCGACGCAGAGGTCGCCGACACCGCAAAAAGAGTCACTGAGCAATATCTGGGCGACGGAGCGCAAGTCGTCAACAACATCAAGGTCGCTGGATCCCTGCAAGTTAACCTCAGCGTGCGCGTAGCCGAAGTCTCACGCAGCGCCATGAAGTCACTCGGCGTCAACTTGTCCGCCTTCGGTCAAATCGGCAATTTCAAAGTGGGCGTTCTAAGCGGAAGCGCTGCAAGCGCTGGGTCTGGTTCAACCCAGGGTGGCGGTACAGCAGAAATCGGATTCGACAACGGTGCCGTCAACGTCAGCGCGGTTCTCGACGCGCTCGCCAAGGAGCATATAGCTTCCGTCCTGGCTGAGCCGAACCTCACCGCTATGTCGGGTGAAAAGGCCAGCTTTCTCGCGGGCGGCGAATTTCCCATTCCTGTCCTGCAGGAAAACAGGCAGGTATCGGTTGAATTCCGTCACTTCGGCGTCAGTCTGGAATTTGTGCCGACAGTTCTCAGCAACAATCAAATCAACATTCACGTAACGCCCGAAGTCAGTGAACTGTCGACGCAAGGTGCCGTGCAAATCAACGGAATTTCCGTGCCGGCAGTTTCCACGCGCCGAGCCGATACGGTCGTCGAACTCGCCAGCGGCCAGAGCTTCGCAATCGGCGGTCTAATCAGGCGGAACGTCAACAATGATGTCAGGGCCTTTCCCTGGCTCGGAGAACTGGCGATCCTGGGACCGCTTTTTCGCTCGACCTCGTTTCAAAAAGAGGAGTCAGAACTGGTCATTCTAGTTACGCCTTACATTGTAAGACCAGGCTCCAACCCAAACCAGATGAGCGCACCGACCGAGCGGGCGGCACCGGCTTTGAACGGAGGGGGCGCTCCGACGAATTCCGTGACAAGTCCCCCGCGAGACCGCGCTGCTATCCGTGCGGGCGCGCCAAGCGCCCAGGGCGGTCTCGGCTTCATCATCGAATAGTGTCATCCAAAGATGTTGCGTTTTATAATCCTCTTTGTCGCTCTGGCACCAAGCGTAAGTGGCTGCACAAGCACTACGCCAGTTGATGTCGAACCATCGGCACCAATGCTTGTCCGAGAGGAGACCACCGTCCTGACGTTGCAAAGCCTGCGCGCTTCCGAACGGCAGCGTTTGCGTGTTTTCCTAGACAAGGCCAGTCGCGGCCGGTTCGATGCCATCCACCTCCTCATCAGCGGTTCGCCCCAGCTCAGCGCAGGGGTAGCCCATCAGGCCAGGCAGTTGGCAATCGAAGAAGACAACATTCAATTGCGCGATCAACACGACGCCGGCTCAGTGCGAATTGAGGCGATTGTCTATCACGCCCGTCCGCCGGTCTGTCCCTCATATGGTGCCTTACCCAATGAAGAATCCTTCAAACAGCCGCTTGGTTGTTCGACAGGACATAACCTGGCCGTGATGGTCAACGATCCGCGCGATCTGCTCGACAATCAGGCCGTCAAGGCCGGCGATGGCGATCGTGCTTCTGTACCAGTTGCAACTTACAGAACATTCGGGACGGATAAAGGTGGCTGATACCGCCCTTATCTCGGCAGCACTCCTACCGGAGATTGAAAGCTTCCAATCGCGTCCTGATCTAAAATAAAAGGAACCGCTGGATGCAATATAGGCGCTATATCGAGGGCCTTAGGGCCGTTGCTGTACTTCCGGTCGTACTCTTTCATTTCGGAATTTCGGCGATCCCGGGTGGCTTTAGCGGGGTCGATATCTTCTTCGTCATCTCCGGCTACCTAACCAGCGGAAGCCTCCTGGATGACCTTGAACGCGGCCAATTTTCCATCGTCAACTTCTACTGGCGCCGTGCCCGGCGCATTCTGCCGGCGCTCGTCTTTGTGATGCTTCTCACCTGCATTGCGGCATTGTTCATTCTTCTGCCACCGGATCTGCGCGGATTCAGTCTTAGCATCATAGCTACCTCGACCTTCTGGTCGAACGTTTTCTTCTGGAAAACGTCAAGTTACTTCTCTATCGATGCCGCGCTTCTACCACTGTTGCACACTTGGCCGCTTTCCGTAGCGGAGCAGTACTACATCTTCGCACCAATCCTGATGTTCCTAATCTATCGCTACATCGGGAAGCGCTGGCTGACGACACTTCTTCCGATAATTCTCTGCAGCTTCGTAGTGGCGGTGATGGCGACATCGCTGGCACCCACCGCCGGATTCTATCTGCTGCCGACCCGAATCTGGGAACTCATGTTGGGCGCCCTGCTCATGCTCAAATGCCCCTCGCCGCTGGGCAACCGACTCCTGATGGAGTCGGTGGGGGTGGCCGGATTTGGCCTTCTCGCCATCGGGTTCTTCGCGATTTCGGCGAGTGATCCGTTCCCAGGCTACAACGCCTTGTATCCATGCATCGGAACGGCCCTTCTGATCTATGTTGGCCAAAATACCCCCTCGACGGTCGCCACCCGCATGCTCGAAGTCAGGCCGCTGGTCTGGATTGGGCTCATCTCGTATTCGTTGTATCTTGTTCACTGGCCTCTCAATGCGTTCGCGCACTATCTTTCGTTCCAAAAACTCGATCCGTTGATGACCGGTGCGATGTTGGTGGCAAGCCTCGCATTGGCTGCATTCTCCTGGAAGTTTGTAGAGCAGCCGTTTCGACAGAAGAGGGCCTTCACCTCCCCGGGGCCTATCTTCGCCTTTTCAGCGCTCGCGATCGTTGTCCTTTGTGCCGGCGGAGCGGCGGGGGCGCTCGGCAACGGCTTTCCGCAACGGTTTCCGGACTATGTCCAGCGGCGCATTTCCGTCGGGGACTGGAGGAATGGCATCTGTTTCAACGAGGGCACCAGCCGGATCGAAAGCTGGAATATGGAGGATTGCACGCGCACCAGCGGTTTTCCAACAACGGTTTTTTTGTGGGGCGACTCCTTCGCCGCGCACTATGTTTCCGGCTTGGGTGCTAACATAAATCGATTGCAGGCGAACATCGTTGAATATACGTACGCCAGCTGCGCGCCGATACTCTATTACTACCCGTACGATCGTCTTGATTGTGTCCGGTTCAATCGCAAGGCCTTGGACGTCATCTTGGAAGCGGACATCAAGACGGTTATCCTCAGCGGTAGATGGAGTGACTATGAGGTCAGAGGTTTCGACGGTCTTCAGCAAACAATCGCTACGCTTCGTGCCCTGGGCGTGCGCGTGTTTGTCATCGGCCAGTCTCCGCAGTTCCCAACTGACGTCCGGAAAATTGCGTTCTTCGCCAAGCGCCAAAATCTGGACGATACGTCCTGGCCGATCGCGATGGACCCCGACGTCAACGAACGTGTGCGCTCATTTACCAAAGGCGCCACATTCATCGATCCGCTGAAATTCCTGTGCAGCGCAGGACGCTGCGCCTATTTCGATAGAGGAGAGTTTTTATATTTCGACTATGGTCATTTCTCTTCAGCCGGCGCCACACTGGCAATCTCGAAATACTGGCCGGCTTTTGGCAAGGACAATGCTCTTCCTAAGACGAAGTAGCGGCTCAGCGGCTGACAAGCACCAGTACGGGTCCCAGTGATAGCTCCTGCTTCCGCAGCAGCCGCGACGATGGAGCTGTTCAGGTTTAAGGCCCCCCGATAGTGACCTAGGTGTGGAGCTTCAACAGGTTGTCCTCGATCAGGGCGAGGCGACTGATAGGCGTTTTTGACTTTAGGCTGCCATGTGGACGATGCCAATTGTATCTGTGCAGCCAGACAGGCAGTTCGGCGGCACGATG
>NZ_RZQP01000026.1:0-44281 GCF_003998165.1 Mesorhizobium sp. M7A.F.Ca.US.007.01.2.1
GGTGAAGGCGGTGAAGACGGTCGTCAGGATGCCGATGGCATAGGTGATGGCAAAGCCCTTCACCGGACCGGTACCGAGATAGAACAGGACCACGGTGGCGATCAGCGAGGTGATGTTGGAATCGACGATGGTCGCCAGCGCCTTGGTGAAACCGGTATCGATCGCCTGGATGACCGAGCGGCCGGCGCGCCGCTCCTCGCGGATGCGTTCGTAGATCAGCACGTTGGAATCGACCGCCATGCCGATGGTCAGCACGATACCGGCGATGCCAGGCAAGGTCAGCGTCGCGCCAAGCAGCGAGAGCACGCCGACGATCATCGCCACGTGCACCGCCAGCGCGATGTTGGCGAGGAAGCCGAGGAAGCCGTAGGCGACGAACATGAAGGCAACGACGAGGATAGAACCGATGATGCCAGCAACCTTGCCGGCATGGATCGAATCCTGGCCAAGGCCCGGACCAACGGTACGCTCCTCGATGACGGTTAGCGTCGCCGGCAGCGCGCCGGCGCGCAGCAGCACGGCGAGATCGTTGGCGCTCTGGGCGGTGAAATTGCCGGAGATCTGGCCGGTGCCGCCGAGGATCGGCTCGCGGATCTGCGGCGCCGAAATCACCTGGTTGTCGAGGATGATGGCGAACAGCTTGCCGACATTTTGCGCCGTGGCCTGGCCGAAGCGCGCCGCCCCTTTCGAATCGAAGCGGAACGACACCACCGGCTCGTTGTTCTGCGAATTGTAGGTCGCCTGCGCATCGACGAGGTTTTCCCCCGAAACGATGACGCGGTTCTCGATCAGATAGGGGACGGGCGGATCGTCCTGCGAATACAGGACCGACGAACCGGCGGGCGGACGGCCATTGAGCGCGTCCTGCACCGGCATCGACTGGTCGACCATCTGGAAGGTCAGCTTGGCGGTCTGGCCGAGGATTTCCTTCAGCCTTTGCGGGTCCTGAAGACCCGGCACCTGGACAAGGATACGGTCGTCGCCCTGCCGCTGCACGATGGGTTCGGTCGTGCCGAGTTCGTTGACGCGGCGTTCGACCACCTCGATCGACTGCGTCAGCGCGGTCGACGTGCGGTATTTGATGCCGGCATCGGTGACGTTGAACTTGAGCAGGCCGGGCTCGGAATCGTCGAGCGTCATTTCCTGCACGGAACCGCCGGTGAACAGGCCGGCGGCGACCGGATCGGTCAGCGTCTTCAGCGCCGTCTTGGCGGCATCGATCTGGGCGGGATCGGTAATGCGAACCTGCAGGGTCCGCCCGGTGCCGGCAAGGCCGGTATAGCCAATCTTGGCGTCGCGCAACAGCGTGCGGATTTCGTCGCGTGTCGTCTCCAGCCGGTCCTTGATCAGATCGTTCTGGTTCATTTCCAGCAAGATGTGCGAACCACCCTGCAGGTCGAGGCCGAGCGTCATCTGCCGCTTCGGCACCCAGTTGGGCAGCTGCGCCAGCGTGCTGGCGGAGAACAGGTTGGGCGCGGCGAGGATCACCGTGATGGCCACGGCCACCCAGATCAGGATCATCTTGAAGCGCGAGAAATACAGCATATGGCGTCGTCCGTCAGAGCGTGTCCGCGGATCGCTCCGCCTAAAATTGGATTATTTCTTGGCGTTCTGGTTGGCCACCGGCTCGCCCTTGACGCGCACATCGGCGATCGTCGAACGCAGCGCGGTCACCTTGGTGCCGCCGCCAAGGTCGATCTCGAGCTCGTTGTCGTCGATCACCTTGGTCACCTTGCCGACGAAGCCGCCGCCGGTAACGACCGTGTCGCCGCGACGGACCGCGGCCAGCATCTCGCCGCGCTTCTTCAGCTGCGTGCGCTGCGGCCGGATGATCAGAAAATACATGATCACGAAAATCAGGACAAACGGCAAAATGCTGATGAACATGTCGGGAGAAGCGCCGACGCCTTGGGCGTATGCCGGTGTCACGAACATCGAGGTACTCCTGAATTTTGAAAACAGCCGCCAATCTGGCGGCCCCTTGAAATTTGGCCGGAATATAGTCGGTAAAGTTGTCAATGCAACTGCGCGGCCGGCCAAATCGGCTGCTTTTCCGGCCTGTTGAGCCGTGTTAGAGCATGATCGCGAAAAGATCACGCTCGAACAAAAGGTTGCAACCGGTTTTGTATCAGGCGGAATCGGGCAGCTTCACGCCCCAAGACATCAAAAACGCGAAAACAAAAGACAGACATGACCGACAGCAGCATTGAGGCCCTGAACCAGAAACTCGACCGGCTGATCGAAGCAGTGAGCCGCCTCGCTCCGCCGCCGGTGCCTCAAACCGACCTCCGCGAGGCCGATTGCTTCGTTTGGCAGGCCGATCCGGGCTATCTGGAACCGGTGCACAGGGTTAACCGCGTCGACATCGGACTGATCCGTGGCGTCGACCGTGTCCGCGACATCCTTGTCGACAACACCGAGCGCTTCGCTGCCGGCTACCCGGCCAACAATGTGTTGTTGTGGGGCGCGCGCGGCATGGGCAAATCGTCGCTGGTCAAGGCCGTGCATGCGGAAATCAACGCCAAGGCCAGGTCCGACCTGCCGTTGAAGCTGATCGAGATCCACCGCGAGGACATCGACACGCTGCCGAAGCTGATGGGTCTGCTGAAGGCGGCGCCCTTCCGCTTCATCCTGTTTTGCGACGACCTCTCCTTCGACCATGACGACACCTCCTACAAATCGCTCAAGGCAGCGCTCGAAGGCGGCGTCGAGGGCCGTCCAGCCAATGTCATCTTCTACGCCACCTCGAACCGCCGGCATCTGTTGCCCCGCGACATGATCGACAATGAACGCTCGACCGCGATCAACCCGTCGGAGGCAGTCGAGGAAAAAGTGTCGCTGTCCGACCGGTTCGGGCTGTGGCTCGGCTTCCACAAATGTTCGCAGGAAGAGTATCTCGACATGATCGACGGCTATGTCCGGCACCATGGGCTGACAATCGATCCCGACACGCTGCGCGCCGAAGCACTGGAATGGGCGACCACCCGCGGCAGCCGCTCGGGCCGCGTCGCCTGGCAGTTCACCCAGGATTTGGCTGGCCGGCTCGGCAAACCGCTGAAGGACTGATGCGTTGGATAGCGTCGCCAACGCCATCCGATGACAAGATCATTTGGGCGGCTGCGACCGCCGCAAATCACGCGGCGTTTGGCCGATCTCACGCCGCATCCAATGCGCCAGATGTGACTGGTGTGCGAAGCCCGTCAATTCCGCCACTTCGCTTGTGCTGAGATCGCCTTGCTGCAGCAGGACGCGTGCGCGTTCGACGCGACGCCGTAGCACGTAGCGGTGCAGGGTGAAGCCCGTCGCCGCCTTGAACCATGTCCGCAAGTGCGAACTGCTGGCGCCGGCAACCCGGCTCAGTCGATGGATCGACAGGGGTTCGTGCAGCGCAACCTCGATATGCTCCAGCACGCGCTTGAGCTGAGTATCCGACAATCGGCTCGCGCGATCGATATCAGGTTCATCGAGGCCAAGCAGCCTCACAGCGAGCGCGGCGCCGATGCTGTCGACAAACAACGACCCACTCGGCGAACTCGCATTGAGATCGCTCTCCAGTGCTCGCGCGAGGTGTTCGATGCGCTGGTCACGAAGCAGGTGACGTGTGCCGAGCGGCAATGCGCGCGCCTTGCCGCCAAGTTCGGCTGCCACCCTTTCCATCAAGGCCGGTTGTAAGGCGATCTCGATCGTGTCGAACGGGGTCTCAGCCTCGAACCCACCCTCCTGACCGGCGGGCACCAGGTCGATATGGCCGGCGCGCCTGACGAAATATCGTCCAACCTCATGGCAGTAGGAGCGCGTCGCGGCACTTGCATGCACCATGATGCGATGGTGTGGCGCCCGGAGCAGACGATGGACCCCGGCTTCGACATGCCGGGAGGCCAATGTTACGTCGGACGGGGATCGGGCCGGGGCGACTTGCGAGAGCATGCTTTCTCGATTCATGGCAAAACCTGTTCAAGACTTGGCAATTCCCGCGCGATTTTCAATGCCGTGGCTATGTACCTACGCCTCTCCATAAAACTTGGATGAGAGGTTATGCCATGAGTTTCTATGTTGTTGTGGGAGCAGGCCCGGTCGGTCGCGAGACCGCGCGGCTTCTGGGCGAAGAAGGCCATGATGTTGTCTTGACGAGCCGGAGTGTCGGTTCGAACGCGCTGCAAAACGTCCGGACCGTGCAGTCCGACGCCACCAATGCCGCGGAACTGGCGCGTATCAGCCGAAACGCCGACGCGATCTTCATGTGCGCCATGGCCGCCTATCACCGCTGGCCGACCGACTTCTTCCCAATCATCGACGGCACCGTGCGGGCTGCCGAAGCGGTCGGCGCGAAGCTTGTGGTGCTCGGAAATCTCTATGGCTATGGCAAAGATGCCGAAAGCCCGCTTCACTCCGACCTGTCTCTGGATCCGACTTCGAAGAAAGGAACCGCCCGGACGATCATGTGGCAGCGGGCGGTCCGTGCGGACGTGCCGGCCGTCGAAGTGCGGTCCAGCGATTATCTTGGACATGGCGCGATCAGCTCTTTCTCACTGGTCGCGCTGCCCTCCATACTCGAGGGGAAACCGACGGCTTTCATTGGCGACCTCGACGCAACTCACGCCTGGTCCTTCACGAAGGACGTGGCCAGGACACTGGTCGCTGCCTCGCGCTACACGGGCGAATGGGGACGGGCGTTCCATGTTCCATCGCAACACGCCCCATCCCGGGAACTCATCCGGGCGACCGCGGCAATGCTTCACCGTGAAATTCCAGAAACACGCTCCTATTCCATCTCCGAAGTGGAAGCATTGGGCATGCATGAGCTTATCGAGATGAGCTATCTCTTCGACAAACCCTTGCTGGTCGATTCCTCCGACGCGGAGACGCTTCTCGGCGTCAAGGCCAGCAGCCTTGGCGTCATGATCGCCGACACTCTGCGCGACCATCTTTGAAGCTTGAAGACTGGCGCGTCGCACCGGAACTGAAAAAGCCCGCTCCTTTCGGAACGGGCTGAGCCGGCGGGCCGGACTGGAGGTCAGACGGCCCGCAAATTGCTTTTTTTCTTCTATTCGAAACAGCCCCGACTATTCGAGATAACCGGAGGGATCGACTGGCGCCGAATTCTTGCGCACTTCGAAGTGCAGCTTCGGCGAGTCCGTCGTGCCGCTCATGCCCGACAGCGCGATCTCCTGGCCGCGCTTGACCTTCTGGCCGCGCTGCACCTCGATCGAGCTGGCATGGCCGTAGACGGTGACCAGGCCGTTCTCGTGGCGCACCAGCACCGTGTTGCCGAATTCCTTGAGGCCGTCGCCGGCATAGATGACGACACCGTTCTCGGCCGCCTTGACCGGTGTGCCCGTCGGCACGGCGATATCGACGCCGTCCTTGCCCGAGCCGAAACCGGAAATCACGCGGCCGCGCACCGGCCAGCGCATCTTGCCGATGCCGGTGGCATCAGGCGCGACGGCATCGTCGGCCTCGGCCTGCTGGATGACCTTCGAATCCTTTTTCGGCGGCGTGTAGGACGCCAGCGTTTCAGACGGCGTGGTCTTTGCCGCGGGCTGCGTGGTGGCCGTCGTCACCGGATCGACCTTGGCCGGCTTGGCAGCGGCGACGGTCGCGGTTCCGCCGGCCGGCACCTTCAGGGTCTGGCCGATCTTGAGCAGTCCGTCCTTCATCCCGTTGGCCTGCTTTAGGGCAACGACGCCGACGCCGGTCTTCCTGGCAATCGAAGACATCGTGTCGCCCGACTGGACCGTGTAGGTCCCAGCAGCGCCGGTCGTCTTGGCAACCTGCGGCTTGGGCTCCTTGGGCTGGTTTGCTGCGGCCGACGCGTCGACCTGAGCGGCGGACTTGCCTTCCTTAGGCTTCGGCTGCTGCGGCAGAACGGCGACCTTGTCCGGCGCAGTGGCCGGCAGGTTGTGCTTGCCGTCTTTCGCCGGCTTGGCATCCGCGACCTTCGCCTCGCTCTTGCTGGAATAGGCATAGGCCGGGATGACCAGCTTCTGGCCGGTCTTTAGCCCCTTGGTCGCGCTCAGCCCGTTGACCTTCATGATCACGTCGGACGGCACCTTGTAGCGCTGCGCCAGGCCGCCGATCGTTTCGCCGTCCCTGACGACGATCTCGGTTGCATGCGGAGTGCCGGAAGCAGCCACGCGGGGTTCGTCAGGTTGCGAAACCTTGAAAGGCGACGCCGCCGGAGCGACGGTGCCGGTCGTGGTCCTGTCGACATGCGGTGCCGGGGCCAATGCGGTGCGCACCGGCTTCGATGCCGGCGCCTGCTGCGCTTGGGCAACGGGCGGCGGCAGCGGCCGCGTCGAGACCGGCTCGAGGCTGGAGCGGCTGACCGATTGTGTATGGCTGCCATCGATCGGAGCGGCGGCGACATCGCCCGGATAGGGCTGCTGTACGGCATCCTGCTTGTTGATGATGGCGCGCTGATTGTTGGTCGAGGATGTAAAGACGTCGTCGACGCCATTGAACCGCGAAACCTGGGAACTGCACCCCGCAGCAGCACCCGCGACCATCAGAATGGCGCAGCCTCGCGCCAGATTGCGACCGTTTGTCTTCAAAACACTGAGTTGCATCGCACTAACCCGCACATACCCGGTACAAACTAGGCATGATTAAAGCGCGTTAATGTTACTCGACGGTTAACCTCATGGAATCCGACGCAATTTTTCTTAAAATATTAGAGAGCGAGCCGTGCGAAGATTTCGGGTCAGGCCAGCCGGGGTCGAAGACGGGCGCACGACGCGGCCGAACATCGACATCCGCGCTAGATAATAGCGGCAACACCGCGCAGGATCGGCTGCAGGCGAACGAGGCCGATGTCTTCGCGCTCGAAGCGGCTGCCGACCTTGGTCAGCTTGGCCAGCACCTGTTCGCCCTCTTCGGGGCCGATCGGAGCGATGACGATACCGCCGCTCGACAACTGGTCGAGCAGGAAACGCGGCAGGCTGTCGAAGGCAGCCCAGGCGACGATGCGGTCAAATGGCCCTTCATTCGGCAGCCCGCCGGAACCATCGGCGTGGCGCACGATCACATTGCCGATGCCGAGCGCCTCGAAGCGCTGCCGCGCCTGCTCGGCGAGCGTCTTGTAGCGATCGGTGGTGATGACCCGAGCGGCCAGCCGCGACATCACCGCCGAGGTGTAGCCCGAGCCGGTGCCGATCTCGAGCACGCGGTTGCCCTGCTCGATGGTGAGTGCGGCGATCACCGCCGCCTGCATGTCGGCGCCTTCGATCGCCTCGCCGCATTCGATCGGCAGCATGCGGTCCGACCAGGCGATCTGATGGAACTGGGCCGCCAGGAAGCCGCGCCGCGGCGTCGCCTCGAAGGCCGCGATCAGCGCCTTCGGCACAGTCCCCCGGCCGCGCAGACGCAGCAGAAAGGCGGCAAAACCTTCGCGGTCGTCGATCGGGAGGCCCTGGTTCATGCGAGCGCCTTGCTCAGTTGGTCACGGATTTCATGGGCGGTAAGGTCGAGCTGCAGCGGCGTCACCGACACCAGCCGGTTGCGCAAGGCGTAGAGGTCGGTGCCTTGCTTGCCTTCGACCGGCTCGCGGCCGAAACGCAGCCAGTAGTAAGGCAGGCCGCGCCCGTCACGGCGCTCGTCGACCCACAGGGAGTGCACGAGCTTGCCCTGCGAGGTGACCACCGTGCCTGCGACTTCCTCGGGCGTGCAGTTGGGAAAATTGACGTTGAGCAGCACGCCGTCCGGCAATGGCGTCGCGACAAGTTTCTTCAGCAGCGCCGGCGCCAGCGCCTCCGTCGTCTCGTAGGGCACGACGCGATCTTCGCCGACATAGCTGTACCCCTGGCTGAGCGCGATCGAGCGAATGCCGAGCAGCGCGCCCTCCATGGCGCCGGCGACGGTGCCGGAATAGGTGACATCGTCGGCGATGTTGGCGCCCGAATTGATGCCGGACAGGATCAGGTCGGGTGCGCCAGGCAGGATCTTCTTGACGCCCATGATGACGCAATCGGTCGGCGTGCCGCGCACGGCAAAATGCTTCTCGCCAATCTTGCGCAGCCGCAGCGGCTCCGAGATCGACAGCGAATGCGCATAGCCGGACTGGTCCTGCTCGGGCGCCACCACCCAGACATCGTCGGACAGCGTACGTGCGACGCGTTCGAGCGACGCCAGGCCCTCGGCATGAATGCCGTCGTCATTGGTCAGGAGGATACGCATTATTTCGCTTCGATCTTTTCCAGACCGCCCATGTAAGGCCGCAGCACTTCAGGAATGGTTACGCTGCCATCCTCGTTCTGGTAGTTTTCGATGACGGCGATGAGCGCGCGGCCGACGGCTGTGCCCGAGCCGTTGAGCGTGTGGACGAAGCGGTTGCCCTTGCCGTCCTTGTCCTTGTAGCGGGCGTCCATGCGGCGTGCCTGGAAATCGCCGCACACCGAGCAGGACGAGATTTCGCGATAGGCGTTCTGGCCGGGCAGCCAGACCTCGATGTCATAGGTCTTGCGTGCGCCAAAACCCATGTCGCCGGTGCACAGCGTCATGGTGCGGAACGGCAGGCCGAGCCGTTTCAGCACTTCCTCGGCGCATTGCGTCATCCGCTCATGCTCGGCAAGTGACGATTCCTGATCGGTGATCGACACCAGCTCGACCTTGTAGAACTGATGCTGGCGCAGCATGCCGCGCGTGTCGCGCCCGGCCGAACCCGCTTCCGAACGGAAGCACGGCGTCAGCGCGGTGTAGCGCAGCGGCAGTTTTTCATGCGCGGTGATCTCTTCCCGCACCAGGTTGGTGAGCGGGACTTCGGCGGTGGGGATCAGGCCAAGCCTGCCCTCCCCGTGCGGCGTGAAGAACAGATCTTCCTCGAACTTCGGCAATTGGTTGGTGCCGAACAAAACATTATCCTTGACCATCAACGGCGGGATCACTTCTTCGTAGCCGTGTTCGGTCGTATGCAGGTCCAGCATGAACTGGCCGAGCGCGCGCTCCATCCGCGCCAGTCCGCTTTTCAGCACCGTAAAGCGCGAGCCCGACAGCTTTGCCGCGCGCTCGAAATCCATCATGCCGAGCGCTTCGCCGATCTCAAAGTGCTCCTTCACCCAGTTCGGCCGCGTCGGTACCTTGCCGACGATGTGCTTGACGACATTGTCGTGCTCGTCCTTGCCGACAGGCACGTCGTCGAACGGTACGTTGGGCAGCACCGCCAGCGCATCGTTCAGCGCCTTGTCGAGCTCGCGTTCGCGCGCCTCGCCGTTCTGGATGAAGACCTTGATCTCGCCGACTTCGGCTTTCAGCGTCTCGGCCAGGGCGGCATCGCCCGAACGCATGGCGTTGCCGATCTCCTTCGACGCGGCATTGCGGCGCTCCTGCTTGGTCTGTAGCTCGGTAACGTGTTCGCGCCGCGCCTCGTCCGAGGCGATCAGCCCGCCGACCGTGGACTGCGCCTCGTCAGCCGACCACGAGCGCTTCACCAGCGCCTCGACAAGGGCCTTCGGGTTGTCGCGAATCCATTTGATGTCAAGCATGGTTTGAACGCTCCGGGGTAGCATGTCGCCCAAAGTGCGCAGCGGTTTGGGACAACGACATGCTTCAAACAAAAGTGAAACGCATCGCTTTCAGTGCGATGCGTTTCAGCCAGAGGGCGTAAACCGCATCCTCGATCGATGCAAGATGGGGCATGGGGAACGCAAGCATGCGATCACGCTTTGACGCGCTTTCGGCTGAGGGCGGAGGAGAGCCTGAAATGAAAAACCCGCCTCTACGGCGGGTCGCTGGCGCAAGTCGGCACCATACCGAGAATCATAGCATAGCTGCCCTCACCAGGTC
The DNA here is from genome assembly GCF_003998165.1 of Mesorhizobium sp. M7A.F.Ca.US.007.01.2.1. NCBI lineage: Bacteria > Pseudomonadati > Pseudomonadota > Alphaproteobacteria > Hyphomicrobiales > Phyllobacteriaceae > Mesorhizobium > Mesorhizobium sp. M7A.F.Ca.US.007.01.2.1. Next base: position 9,778 of record NZ_RZQP01000026.1, read on the forward strand.
AAGAAAAAATTCCTATCGAGGCTGGCCAGACGCGGCGGCGCCGTTCAGGTGGAGGACGCGTCCGCCGGCTTCTTCTCGGCGACCTCTTCCGCCGCGTCCTGCTTCTCGCGTGCCACGCGCTGCTTTTCCTGATCGCGCTCGATCAGCCGGGCAGCCCAGATGGAGACCTCGTACAGAAGGATGGTCGGAATGGCGAGGCCGATCTGGCTCATCGGATCGGGCGGCGTCAGCACCGCCGCGACGACGAAGGCGATGACGATCGCCCATTTGCGCTTCTCGGCCAGCCCCTTGGACGACAGCATGCCGACGCGTGTCATCAGGCTGGTCACCACCGGCAGTTGGAACACCAGGCCGAAGGAGAAGATCAGCGTCATGATCAGGCTGAGATATTCCGACACCTTTGGCAGCAGCGAAATCTGCACCTGATCGTCGGTGCCGGCCTGCTGCATGGCGAGGAAGAACCACATCACCATCGGCGTGAAGAAGAAATAGACCAGCGACGCACCCATCAGGAACAGGATTGGCGACGCGATCAGGAACGGCAGGAAGGCGTTGCGCTCGTTCTTGAAGAGGCCGGGCGCGATGAATTTGTAGATCTGCGTGGCGATCAGCGGAAAGGCGATCACCATGCCGCCGAACATGGCGAGCTTGACCTGCGTGAAGAAGAATTCCTGCGGCGCCGTGTAGATCAGCTCGACCTTGTGCGGATCGAGGCCTGCCCACTGCGTCGCCCATTTGAACGGGACGACCAGAAGGTTGAACAGCTTCTTGGCGAAGAAGAAACAGACCAGGAAGGCAACGAAGAAACCGCCCAGCGACCAGATCAGCCGCCGGCGCAGCTCGATCAGATGCTCCATCAGCGGCGCCGACGATTTCTCGATCTCGTCCTTTTCGGTGTCCGAAACGCTCACTTGGCGGCTCCAGCCGTCTTCTTGGCCGCCGGCTTCTTGGCCGCAGCAGGTTTCGGTTCGATTTTCGCCCCCGTCTTGGTCGCTACGGTCTTGGACGCGATCACCTTGGCCGCAGCGGGCGTCTTGGCCCTGGGCGTTTCAGGCATTGCCGCCGTCACCGGCTTCGCTGGCACCTTGGGCGCAGGCGTGGCCTTAGCGGTGACCGTTTTTGCAGGAGCTTTAGCGCCATTTGCCGAAGCCTTTATAGCCGGCGTCGCCCTTGACGGTGCAGGCTTGGCTGCCTTCTTCGCCGTGGACGCCTTCGGCGCCACGACGGGTGTCGTCGGCACCGATGACGTCACCACCGATTCGTCGGTCATCGCCGGGAAAATCGGCGCTGCCGGCGCTGCTTCCGGTCCGTTGACGCCGGGCATGGTCGTTGCACCGTTCTTCAGCGGCTCGGCCGCCTGCGGGGTCGAAGCGGCTGGCGTTGCCGGATCGGCTGCCGGCTTCGGCTTCATCGCCGCGTCGACGCCGGAGCGAACGTCGGCCGCGGCCTGTTCGAACGGATTGAGCTGCTTCCTGATCTCGGCCATCGGGCTCATGCCCCTGAGCTCGTCGACGGACTTCTTGACGTCGTCGAGCTCGGCTTCCTTCAGCGCCTCGTTGAACTGTTTCTGGAAATCGGATGCCATGGCGCGCAGCTTCGCCGTCGTGCGGCCGAAGGTGCGCAGCATATTGGGCAAATCCTTGGGCCCGACGACCACGATCATGACGATCGCGATGACCAGCATTTCGGTCCAGCCGACTTCAAACATGACACTCTGTTCCGACTAGAACCTTTGGGCTCAGCTCTTGCTGGCCTTTTCCTTCGCGGCCGCAACGGTCTCGTCGGCACGATGTTCGACGGTGCGCTTGTCTTCGGCAACGTCGTCGTCGGCCATGCCCTTCTTGAAGCTCTTGATGCCCTTGGCCATGTCGCCCATCAGCTCGGGAATCTTGCCGCGGCCGAACACCAAAAGCACGATCACCAGCACGATCATCCAGTGCCAAATCGAAAATGAACCCATAGCAAATCTCTCTCGAATGTTTTCCCTGGCGATGATCTATGCGTTTTCGCGTTGGGATTCAAACACAACTGCGACAGAGTTTATGAAAGGGTGGCGGATGTCACGCATTTTCGACGTGGCGGCCCCGCTACGAATCCGCGCATCCTCGACAGATCGGCCGCCAACGCCAGTCAATCTTCCGTGACGCGCGGCGTCAGCAGGCCGAGTTCCTCGAGATCGATATCGGTCAGCGCATCCTCGTCGTCGGTCAATGCATCGGGATCGGCCGGCGGCTGCGGAATGGAGAAATTCGACGGCATGCGGCCCGAAAGCAGGCCGGCCCCCTTCAGTTCCTCCATGCCGGGAAGATCGCGGATCTCTTCCAGCGCGAAATGGTCGAGGAAGGTCTCCGTGGTGCCGTAGGTGACCGGGCGTCCGGGTGTCTTTCGCCGACCGCGCATGCGCACCCATTCCGTTTCCAGCAGCGTGTCGAGCGTGCCTTTCGAGGTTTCGACGCCGCGGATGTCCTCGATCTCGGCACGCGTCACCGGCTGGTGATAGGCGATGATCGCCAGCACTTCGAGGGCCGCGCGGGAGAGCTTCCTTTGCTGGACGGTATCCCTGCTCATCAGGAAAGCCAGGTCGCCGGCGGTGCGGAACGCCCAGGCATCGCCGACACGCACCAGATTGACGCCGCGTCGCGCATAGATCTGCTGCAGTTCGGCCATGGCCAGGGCGATGTTGATGCCGTCCGGCAGGCGTGCCGCAAGCTGCTTTTCGCTGACGGGTTCGGCGCTGGCGAACACGATCGCCTCGGCCATGCGCACAGCCTCGGCCAGATGCAGTCGCTCGGCCGGGTTTTGTAGCTGCTGCTCGGCCGGATCCTGGGAAAGCGGGCCCTCTTCGGGTTCATCGCCGACTTTGAACGGGACAACCGAAGCGTTGGCGCGTTCGCTCATGATGCCACCTCGACTGCCTTGATTGTCTGCGTTCGGCCGCGCAGGTAGATCGGCGCGAACGTCTGATCCTGCCGCACATCCATCTTGCCTTCGCGCACCAGTTCCAGCGTGGCAGCGAACGAGCTCGCGATCGCCGTGCGCCGCTCCTCGGGACTGGTCATGTACGCGATCAGAAAACTCTCCATCGTCGTCCAGTCGCTCACGGCTCCCACAAGGCGGGTCAGGATGTCGCGCGCGTCCTTGAGCGACCAGACACCGCGCCTGGCGATGGTCACATTGTTGATCGCCTGCTTCTGGCGCTGCTGGGCATAGGCGGTCAAGAGATCGTAGAGCGAGGCAGAATAGGCGTTGCGCTTTTCGATGATGACCATTTCCGGCATGCCGCGCGCGAACACGTCGCGGCCGAGCCGGTTGCGGTTGACCAGACGCGCCGAGGCGTCGCGCATGGCTTCCAGCCGCTTCAGTCGGAACTGCAGCACCGCCGCCAGTTCCTCGCCGCTTTCGCCCTCGTCGCCTGGCTGCTTGGGGATCAGGAGCTTGGACTTGAGGAAGGCCAGCCATGCCGCCATCACCAGATAGTCGGCGGCAAGCTCCAGCCTGAGCGCCCTCGCCGTCTCGACAAAGGTCAGATATTGCTCGACCAGCGCCAGGATCGAAATGCGCGCCAGATCGACTTTCTGGGTGCGGGCAAGATGCAGCAGAAGATCGAGCGGACCTTCGAAGCCGGCCACGTCGACGACCAGCGACGGGTCGCCGGTGACGCGTGAATCGTCATTTTCGGCCCACAGACGGTCCATCGGTGCGGCCTTCGCGGCCTTGCTTTCCAATGTCTCCGCCACTGCCTGTCACTTTCCCTTGCTATGCCACCGCATCGAAGTAGGTGGCGAATTCGGCGCGTATTTCGGTTTCTTCGACCGTGTCACGGTCCTTTATATAGGTCAGCGCCCGCTTGGCGCGCTCCAGCGACGTGCCCTCAAGCCCAGTGGTGCGCGATGCGATGCCGGCCATCTCCTCGAAAACGCCGTTGCAGTGAAGGACCAGATCGCAGCCCGCCGCAAGGATCGAGGCCGCCTTTGTCGGGAAATCCCCAGAAAGTGCCTTCATCGATGTGTCGTCGCTCATCAGCAGTCCGTCGAAGCCGATTTCGCGCCGGATGATCTCGTCGATGACCTTGCCGGAGGTGGTCGCCGGATTGTTAGGGTCGATCGCGCTGTAGACGACATGCGCAGTCATCGCCATCGGCAGATGGCTAAGCTCCTTGAACGGGGCGAAATCATGCCGCTGCAGATCACTGAGCGAGGCATTGACCACTGGCAGTTCAAAATGCGTGTCGGCAAAGGCACGTCCATGGCCCGGAATATGCTTCATGACCGGCAGCACGCCGCCCGATATCAGCCCTTCCGCGGCTGCGCGGCCGAGCTCGATCACGGGTCGCGGGTCCTTGCCGTAGGCACGCGCGCCGATGACATCGCTGGCGCCTTCGATCGGCACGTCGAGCACCGGCAGGCAATCGGCTGTGATGCCGTAGCGTAACAGATCGAAAGCATGCAGCCGCGCCATCAGCCAGGCCGCGCGGGCGCCGGCATCATGATCGTCGCGCCACAGCGCGCCCAGCGCGCCGCCGGCGGGATAATTCGGCGCCAGCGGCGGCCGCAAGCGCTGCACACGGCCGCCTTCCTGATCGATGAACACCAGCGCGTCCGGACGCCCTATGCAGTCTCGCATCTCGGCGACCAGATCGCGGATCTGTTCGGTCTCGCCGATGTTGCGCGCAAACAGGATGAAGGCCCACGGGCATTCATTGCGATAGAAATTGATTTCTTCGCGGGTGAGCGATTTCCCGGCGCAGCCGAGGATCATGGATTTTGATTCGGTCATGTCGGCAGTTTAGGGCTTTGTGCGATCAAAGGGAATCGCCAGGGATTCATCCACGGCAACGCCGGATATGCTTTCCCCATGAAAAAAGCCGGCGCGGTGACCGCGCCGGCTTTCAATCGGTTGGCTCCGGCTTTAGCGCGAGACGAAGCAGTTGCCGCCGGCGGCCTTGTAGCTGGTGCACAAATTGATCGCGTCATTGCGTGACTGGGCCGGAACGCGCACGCGGTAGAACGTGCCTTTGCCGGCGATCTCGGCCTTGACGATGTTGGCGGTACGCCCGGCAAGCACGCTGCCATAGCGGCGCTGCAGATCCTGATAGCTGGACTGGGCGCTTTCGACGGTCGGCTGCGAGGCGATCTGCATCGACCACGAGCCACCGCCGGCCGCGGTCGATGCCGGATCGATGGACGCAACCTGATCGGGCTTGACCTCGCCGACGACATCGACCGGCTGGTCGGACGGACGCTGCGGCGCGAGCGGAACCTTTGCCGGCGTGTTGGCCGATTGGGCCTTGGCCTCGGCCTTCGGCTTGGCCACCGGCTTGAGGGCCGGCTCGTCGTCCGCCTGGGCGGCGGCAGGCGCCACGGTACCGGTCTGGTCGGCATCGGCTTGCGCCGCCGGGGCGACATGCTGCGGCGCCGGATCGACCGGCTCGGTAGCGGCCACTTGCGGAGCGGCGGGCGCCGCCGGATCTTCACGCGGCACCAGCGAACCGTCCGACTTGACCACCATGGTCCTCACCTTGCGCGGTGCAATGGCGACGACATCGGCATTTGTGCCCTTGTCTGCATCCTGCAGCACCTGCGCGATGCGGTCCTCGGACTTGGGAGTTGGCGCCGTATTGTCGGCCAAAGCGGCGCCGGCCATCGGCGCGGCGTTGCCGACATCGGTTCCAGCGCCGGCTGCATTCTGGTCCGGCGAAAGATCGATGGCGCGGGCCGGGTCCTTCGCCTGCACGTCCACCGGCTCTTCGGTGTTGGTGACCAGCTTTTCCTGGACCGGCTCGGCGGGCTTGGCGCCCCTGACCGCGTCGTAGACCTTGTTGTCCTGGTTGGGCACCACGGCGCCGCCCGGATTCTCCGGCTTGACCTTGATCGGCGCGTTGTCGGCCTTGACGATGACGGGCGCTTCGCTGCCGCCCTTGCCGCCAAAGGACAGCGCAAAGGCACCGAGACCGCCCGCGACCGCGACCGCGCCGACAATCGCGGCGATGAACAGGCCGCGTCCGCGCGACGGCCTTGCGGCCTCACGCTCGCCGAGACCCGGAACAGCCATCTCCTCGTCGAGTTCGGGATCGTAGTCGAGTTCATCGACGGTGAAATCATCGGCTTGGGAAGCCGGCTGGCTCCCCGGCAGGTTGTCGAGGTCGTAGCCCGAGGCGTCGGCATAACCCGTAGGCGGCGCCGCGCGGGCAGACATTTCCATCGGCCGCGCCGCATAGGTTCGCGCTTCCGGCTCATAGCCCGACTTGATCCCCTCATAGCCCGGCTTGACCCCGTCATAGCCCGGCTTGAGGCTGTCATAGCCCGGCTTGAAGCCCGCGGCATAGGAGCCATCATCGTAAGATGCGCCGGCCGCGTTGCCTGTGGGAGCGGCAGCGACCTCCACCGCGTTCATCTCGGAGAGAAGGCTGGAGAACTCGGCATCGAGATCGTCATAGCCAGGCGACGCCGGCTGGTCTTCCTCGAAGTGCAGTTCGGGGATATCGAGATCGTCCGCCAGCGCCACGACACGCTCGGGCACATCGACCGTCTCGACATCGGGCATGTCTTCGTAACGCGCCGGCTGGCGCGATTGCGGCGCCGATACTGGTGCAGCGGGAGCCAAGGTTTCGACCGGCTCGGACGAACCATAGGACGTCGTGGCGGCGACTGCCGGCGCTGCGGCCATGGATGATGCCACCGAAGCGGCCGGCTGAGCGCTAAACGTAGGCTGCGTGCTGAATGACGGCTGCTGCGGAACCGGCGTCACGCGGCTCCACGAACGCGTCGGCTCTGTCGGTTGGGAACGCTCCGCAAGCCAATCGAAAGAATCCGCCGAATTGTCCCGGGGAGCGGCTTCGTCACGCGGATCAAGGCCCTGGGCCAAAGCCGCGTCCAACGCATCATCGTCGAAATCGACATCGCCAATGGTGTCCGAGTTCGGATCCTGGAGTTCATCAAGCATAAGATCGTCAATATCCGCGTCGGCCGCTTGGGCCGTGCCAACATGTCGATTCTGCTCAGGCGTGGTTTCGTCAAGATCCCAGTCGAGGTCGCCGACAAGGTCGGCCGGTTCCTCGGCAGGCTGGGCAACAGGCGGCGGGGCAGCGACAGCCGGCTGAGCCGTGACAGGCTCGCTGGCCGCCGGCGCCGTGCGGGAAGTCATGGCGCCCAGCAGCGCATTCAACTCGTCTTCCAGGCTCCGTTCGTCCGCAATCGGGGCGTGCACCGCCGGCGCGACATTGGCTTCTGGCGCCGCCGGCTGGACCATAGCGGCAGCAACTTCGGCGACCGGCTCTTCGACCGTTTCGGCGAACGAATCTTCAAAGTTCAGGTCGAAGGCATCGTCCGACAGGCCTTCAGGGCTGGAAATCTCGCTTGTTGAGTCCGCAGCATCGGCAAGCACTTCATGCGCTTCCGGCTCGTCGAAGGCGATCGGCTCATCCGCGCGAACGTCGAAATCCATGTCGACATCGGCCATGGCATCGTCGAGGCCAGCAAAGCTCTCGTCGGAGATTGCCTGGCCGTCAAGCGCCGCCGCCTGCTCCGGCATGGCATGCTCGACGGGATCGGCGGCCATGAATGACTGTTCCGCCGCCGAATGGTCGTCGAGCATCAGCTCGTCTTCAAGCGACATTGCCACCGCATCGTCGAACTCGTCATCGGAGGCAACCGGCTCGACAGAAGCGGGCGTATCGGCAACGCTGTACAGGGCCTCTTCGGCTTCCTCATCGATCCGAAGGTCCTGGTCGAGCGAGGCGGCAAGCTCGTCCGCCATCGACTGATCGTCCTCGAAGGGGGACACGTCCTCGAGCGAACCGGCGACGGCATCGCCAATGTCGGACGCGAAAGCGGGCTCGACGGACGGCACGGCTTCAGCGGCGACCGCATGGCTGGCGCCGGCGACGTGGTCGTCGATCTCAGCCATGTCCAGTTCGAAATCGTCGTCGAGCGACACCGAAAGCTCGTCGTCCATCGCGCTGGCGTCAGCCGCTTCGAATGCCGGCTCATGCACGAAAGTCGGCTCATAAGCCTGGACAACCGGAGCGGCGTCGCTGTCGTCAGCGCCGAACTCGCCCATCATTTCTTTCTCGAGATCGATATCGAAATCGCCCTCTTCGAGCCCGCGATCGGCGGCTGGGGCCTGCGGCTGGGCGGGCGATTGCGGCCTGACCGGCTGGCGCGGGTCGAATCCCATGATCCTGGTCAGTTCCGCGAACGGATCATCCTCAGCGATGTCGTTGTTGTCGGCTACTCTCAGCTGGGTTCTGTCTGCCATTATTGTTCCCGAACTCGCACTCATTCGGACGCCATGGACGTCGCGTAGGGTTGGCCCTTACCAGCGCAATGTGGGCAAAAGGTGACAGGTTATTTAGTCAAACCTAACGCATTTCAGTGGGCGCGGCGGCCCCGATCAACGTCAGGCCGGACGTCAAAACGTCCGAAACAGCCTGCACCAGCCCTAGTCTGGCATGCGTCAATTGTCGGTCGTTAACCTTAACAAAACGTAAGTCCGGATTATCCGTGCCACGGTTCCAGTGCCCGTGGAAGCTGGAAGCCAGATCATAGAGGTAAAATGCCAGCCGATGCGGCTCGAGCGCAAGGGCGGCGGACTCGATCAGCCGCGGGTATTCGGCAAGCTTGCGGATCAGGCCGATCTCGCCCTCGTCGGTCAGCAATGCCGCGGCCGACGCCAGGCTGTTGCGGTCGAAATTGGCTTCGCCCAGTTGCTCGCTCGCCTGCCGGAACACCGAATGACAGCGCGCCGAGGCGTACTGGACATAGAACACCGGATTGTCCTTGGACTGCTCGGTCACCTTGGCGAAATCGAAATCCAGCGGCGCATCGTTCTTGCGATAGAGCATCATGAAGCGGATCGCGTCGCGGCCCACCTCCTCCACCACTTCGCGCAGCGTCACGAAATCGCCAGACCGCTTCGACATGCGCACCGGTTCGCCCTCGCGAAACAGCTTGACCAGATTGCACAGCAGCACGGTGAGCTTGACCTCTTCGCCGGCAATCGCCCGCGCCAGAGCCTCCAGCCGCTTGACGTAGCCGCCATGGTCGGCGCCGAGCACATAGATCAGGTCGACGAAGCCGCGATCGACCTTGTCCTTGAGATAGGCAACGTCGGCGGCGAAATAGGTGAATGAGCCGTCCGACTTGACCAGCGCCCGGTCCATGTCGTCGCCGACCGCGGTCGAGCGGAACAGCGTCTGCTCGCGGTCCTCCCAATCGTCGGGTTTCTCGCCCTTGGGCGGCGGCAGCTTGCCCTTGTAGATATGGCCCTTCAGCGTCAGATCGTTGATCGCGGAGCGGATCTTCCTGGCATTGTCGGCGTGCAGCGTGCGCTCGGAGAAGAACACGTCGTGATGCACGTTGAGCATCGCCAGGTCCTCGCGGATCATCGCCATCATCGCATCGATGGTGCGATCCTTGACGATGGCGAGCGCCTCGTCATCGGGCATCTGCAGCAGCGAGCGGCCGAATTCCGCGACCAGCGCCTGACCAACTGGCACCAGGTAATCGCCCGGATAAAGCCCGGCCGGAATCTCGCCGATGTCGTCACCCAGCGCTTCGCGGTAACGCAGGAATGCGGAACGGCCGAGCACGTCGATCTGCGAGCCGGCGTCGTTGATGACGTATTCCTTGGTCACGTCGTAACCGGCGAAGGCCATCAGATTGGCAAGTGCATCGCCGACGACAGCACCCCGGCAATGGCCGACATGCATCGGTCCGGTCGGATTGGCCGAGACATATTCGACATTGGTCTTCCTGCCGCCGCCAACCATCGAGCGGCCATAGTTGCGGCCCTCGCCGAGCAGTGCGGTCAGATGTGTCTGCCAGAAGCCGTCCTTCAGCCTGAGATTGACGAAACCGGGGCCGGCCACCTCTGTTGCCGCGACATCCTTGTCGTCGCGCAGCGCCTGCGCCAGTCTTTCGGCCAGCGCGCGCGGGTTCTGGCCGGTCGGCTTGGCCAGCACCATTGCCGCATTGGTCGCCAGGTCGCCATGGCTGGCGTCGCGCGGCGGCTCAACGGCAATGCGCGACAGGTCAGGCGAAATGCCGTCTTTGTCTTTCAGATCAAGCGCTTCGACGGCTTTTATGATTCGCGCGGTGAAATCGGCGAAGATGTTCATTTGTGTGACTCTGGGGTCTGGCTCTGGCGGCTTTGCAGCGAATCCGGCTCGTTGGCCGGCAAAATCGAGCCCGCCCTAGCCCAATTCAGGCGTATGGTCAAACAAACGCCGGTGTTCCTTGAGCGCGTAGGTGTCGGTCATACCCGCCAGGAAGTCGGCGACGCTGCGCGCCTTGATGCGATCATCGGCCCGATCCAGCCCCTCGCGCCAGCCATCCGGCATGGCGCGCGGATCGGCGAAATAGGCGTCGAACAGATCCTTGACGATCTGCTCGGCATCCGCGCGCACCCTCATAACCTCCGCGTGCCGGTAGAGGTGCTTGTACAGAAAGGCCTTCAGTTCCTTCTCCAGGGCAGCCATTTCGGCCGAGAAAACCACCATCGTCTCGCCAGCTGCCCTCACTGCATCGGCGCTCCGCGGCCTGATGCGATCGAGATTGGCGGTCGTCGACCTGATCACGTCCTCGACCATGGCCGTTATCTGCCGCCGCATCAGTTCGTGGCCGGTGCGCACGGCATCGAGGGAGGGATAGCGTTCGCGCACGCCTTTCAGGATCGTTCCCGGCAGCGAAACCGTCTCCAGCATGTCCAGCGTCAAGAGTCCTGCCCTCAACCCGTCGTCGATGTCATGCGTGTTGTAGGCGATATCGTCGGCGATCGCCGCGCATTGCGCCTCGATGCCGGCGAACCGGTCGAGTTCGAGATCGTGCAGTTGCGAATAATCACGGATCGCCTGTGGCACCGGCCCTTTCAGACCCTTGCCGTTGGCATCCGTCAGCGGCCCATTGTGCTTGACCAGGCCTTCCAGCGTTTCCCAGGTCAGGTTGAGCCCGTCGAATTCGGCGTAGCGCGCCTCCAGCCTTGTCACGATGCGCAGCGATTGGGCGTTGTGGTCGAAGCCGCCCCAGGCGGCCATCTTCTCGTTGAGCGCGTCCTCGCCGGTGTGGCCGAAGGGCGTGTGGCCGAAATCATGCACCAGCGCCACCGCCTCGGCCAGATCCTCGTCGCCGCGCAGCGCCCGTGCCAGGGCGCGCGCTATCTGCGCCACTTCGATCGAATGGGTCAGCCGGGTGCGATAGTGGTCGCCTTCATGGGCGATGAAGACCTGCGTCTTGTGCTTCAGCCGCCGGAAGGCCGTCGAATGGATGATGCGGTCACGGTCCCGCTGGAATGGCGTGCGGGTCGGGCTCTCCACCTCGTCGAACAGCCGCCCGCGCGAGTTTGCCGGATCGCAGGCATAGGCGGCGCGTGGCCGATAGCCGAATCCGATGTCGCCCAACTCACTGGTCATGGCTGATGCTGCCGCGTTTGACTTAGCCAGGTTGACTTGGCCCCTCGCGCTTCATACCTATCATGTGAAACCGAAAGCAAGGTGACGCCCATGGGCGCTGATGCCAAGACTGCCATGAAAGTCGATATGACCGAGGCCGCCGCCAAGCGGATCGCCAGGATTGTCTCGAACGAAGCCGGCAAGACGGCGCTGCGCGTTTCGGTCGAAGGCGGCGGCTGCTCGGGCTTTTCCTACAAGTTCGATCTGGTCGATACGCGCAACGACGACGACGTAGCCATCGAGAAGGACGGAGCCACGGTGCTGATCGACGATTTGTCGCTGGTCTATATGGGCGGATCTGTGATCGATTTCGTCGACGATCTGATGGGCCAGTCGTTCCAGATCCGCAATCCGAACGCCGTCGCCTCCTGCGGCTGCGGCACGAGTTTCTCCATATAGAATGCCTGCCATCGGTGCGGTCCGTCAGATCGCGCTGTCGGCTGGCCGTGACCTCGACGTGACGCTGGCTTTCTGGCGCGACGTGCTGGGCATGGCTGTCCATGCACGCTTCGATCCGCCGGGCATCGCCTTCATCATGGCCGGAGAAATCAGGCTGCTGTTCACCGACGGCGTACCGGCCGGAACCGTCTATCTCGACATATCGGGCCTTGATCAGTTCCATGCCTCGGCTGCTGCCGCCGGCGTGCCTTTCACCGCGCCGCCAACGCTTGTCCATCGCGACACGGACGGCCAGTTCGGTCCAGCGGGGGAAAGCGAATGGATGGCCTTCCTAAAGGACCCGGCTGGCAATACGATCGGCCTCGTCGAACGCCATCCGCCGCAAGAGCCCAACTGAACAGCACGAGACCGCCATGAAAATCGTCACCTGGAACATCAACGGTGTCCGCGCCCGCATCGGCAACCTCACCCATTGGCTGACCGAGAGCGCACCCGACATCGTCTGCCTGCAGGAGATCAAGACGGTCGACGAGCAGTTCCCGCGCGCCGAGATCGAGGCGCTTGGCTACAATGTCGAAACCCATGGCCAAAAGGGTTTCAACGGCGTCGCGCTGTTGTCGAAGCTGCGCTTCGACGAGGTGATCAGGGGCCTGCCCGGCGACGATGCCGATGAACAGGCGCGTTTCATCGAAGGCGTTTTCTCAACCGACAAGGGCGCCTTGCGTGTCGCCTCGCTCTATCTGCCGAACGGCAATCCGATCGATGACGAGAAGAAGTTTCCTTACAAGCTGTCCTGGATGGCGCGGCTTGAGCGCTGGGCCGAAGAACGGCTGAGACTTGAGGAGGCTCTGGTGCTCGCCGGCGACTACAACGTCATTCCCGAGCCGATCGACGCGCGGTTTCCGGAGAATTGGCTGGGCGACGCCCTGTTCCAGCCGCAGACGCGACAGGCCTTCCGTCGGCTGCTCAATCTTGGTTTCACCGAGGCGGTGCGCGCGGTCACCGACGCGCGCGACACCTATACGTTCTGGGACTATCAGGCCGGCGCCTGGCAGAAGAACAACGGCATCCGTATCGACCACCTGCTTTTGTCGCCGGAAGCCGCCAACCGATTCTCATCGGCCTCTATCGAAAAGCATGTGCGCGCTTGGGAAAAACCATCCGACCATGTCCCGGTGGCGATCGATCTCGCGCTTCAGCCGGCTTGAGAGAACCCTCGCCGGGCCCGTCTGCGCTGAACCCTCATATCGCCACATTTCGCGCCGTTCATTGCAGACCAGCATGGCGGCTGGGGTTCCATGAGCGCACGATTTCATCTTTGTCCCATTGGCCTGGCATTTGCCATGGCCGTTCCTGGTACGGCATTTGCCGACCAGGAATGCCTGGCCAATGGAAAATCCTACCAGATCGGTCAGGTCGCCTGCCTGACGGTGGCCGAGCAGAGCCATCTGGCCCGCTGCGATATGGTGCTCAACAACACCTCGTGGACGAAGATCGGGGATAGCTGCCCGGAAAACACGCTGGCGCCACACCCCCATGTCACGCCGATCTCGACGCCGGCGCCCAGCATGGTGCCGACGGAGCCGATCGCGAACTGAGCCAATCTCCCGCTTCGTGGGGGAGATCGGCAGTTCAGCCGCCAGCAAAACTACTGGTCCGCGTTGTTGCCCTTGGTGAGGATATCATCGGCCAGCGAGATCGCGGTGCGGCGGTCGGCCTCGCCGGCGGTGGCAAATGCCTCTTCCTGCATGCCGCGGATCCAGGGCTGGTCAGCGGGCGAAGCGCGTTCGAGCGCTGCCGTCATCATCGCCAGGCCGCGAACGATCTTGCCGCTCTGGAACAACAGATGGCCCAGCGTCGCCTGGGCGCCGGCATGGCCTTTCTCGGCGGCGAGTTGGAACCAGCGCCCGGCCTGCTTGACGCTGGCCTTCACCCCGCCCTCGCCCTTCAGGAACATCTGCCCCATCTCGAACTGTGCGTTCGGGTTGCGGTAGTTGGCAGCCGCGCGCATGTAGTATTCCTGGGCCGCCACCTCGTTCTCGGTGACCGGGCTGCCGGGAATGCCCGTGCGCAAATAGTCGCCAAGCGCCACCAGCGCATCGGAGACATAGCTTTCCTCGGGCGAGCCGGGCTCGACATCCTGGTCGACGATCTCGGAGAAGAACTTGAACGCCTCATAGTCGTCGCGCGCCACGCCGTCGCCCTCGGCATACATGCGGGCAAGCTTCCAGGTGGCGCCGATCTGGCCGTTTTCGGCGGCGTATTTGTAGGCCTCGGCAGCCTGCTCCTTGTGGCCGTTCTTGTAGGCGGAGAAGCCGAACTGGAAGACCGCCCAGGGGCTCGATTGCGGCTTCACCCCGGTCTTGTCGTCGAACACCTTGTCGTCGAAGGCCATGGCCTGGCCGACGGCGCCAAAGGTCGCGCCAAACGTGGCGGCCACGACCAGTGCCGAAAAGACAGATGACCTCAACAACTCAGATGTCCGCATAACAGTGTGTTTCTTTCGCACCGCCCGGATGGGTCACCGCGCCATCGCGCGCTGGCCCCACCGTCTGTGCATATTTCCATATCGCGCCCGACTGATAATCGGTCGCGCGCGCCTTCCATGTCTTTGCCCTCGCCGCCAGTTCGCTATCGGACAACGCCACGTCGATCGTGCCGTTCACCGCGTCGATCGAGATCACGTCACCATCCCTGAGCAGTCCGATCGGGCCACCCACGGCTGCTTCGGGGCCGACATGGCCGATGCAGAAACCGCGCGTCGCGCCCGAGAAGCGCCCGTCGGTGATCAGAGCCACCTTGCCGCCCATGCCCTGGCCGTAGAGTGCTGCCGTCGTCGACAGCATCTCGCGCATGCCGGGGCCGCCGCGCGGTCCTTCGTAGCGAATGACGAGAACCTCGCCTTCCCTGTAGTTGCGATGCGTCACCGCCTCGAAACATTCCTCTTCTGAATCGAAGCAGCGTGCCGGCCCGGAGAATTTCAACTCCGCCATGCCCGCGACCTTCACGATCGCGCCTTCGGGGGCCAGGTTTCCCTTCAAGCCCACGACACCGCCGGTTTGGGTAATGGGTCTGTTGGCCGGGCGGACCACATCCTGATGCTCATTCCAGACAACGTGCTGCATGTTTTCGGCCAAAGTGCGGCCAGTCACCGTCATGCAGTCGCCATGCAGATAGCCGTGGTCGAGCAGGGTCTTCATCAGCAGCGGAATGCCGCCGGCCTCGAACATGTCCTTGGCGACATATTTGCCGCCCGGCTTGAGGTCGGCGATGTAAGGCGTCTTCTCGAAGATCTTGGCCACGTCGAACAGGTCGAACTTGATGCCGGCCTCGTGCGCGATCGCCGGCAGATGCAGTGCCGCGTTGGTCGAACCGCCGGTAGCCGAGACCACGGTCGCCGCATTCTCCAGCGCCTTCAGCGTGACGATGTCGCGCGGCCGGATATTTCTGGCGATCAGCTCCATGATCTTTTCGCCCGAGGCGAAATTGAACCGGTCGCGCATTTCATAGGGTGCCGGCGCGCCGCAGGAATAGGGCAGCGCCAGGCCGATCGCCTCGGCGACGGTCGCCATGGTGTTGGCGGTGAACTGGGCGCCGCAGGAACCGGCCGAGGGACACGCGACCTGTTCGATCTCAAGCAGTTCGTCATCGCTGATCGTGCCGACCGAGTGCTGGCCGACCGCCTCGAAAACATCCTGCACGGTGATCTGGCGGCCGCGATAGCTGCCGGGCAGGATCGAACCGCCATAGATGAAGATCGACGGCACATTGAGCCGCACCATGGCCATCATCATGCCGGGCAGCGACTTGTCGCAGCCGGCGAGCCCAACCAGCGCGTCGTAGCAATGGCCGCGCATGGTGAGCTCGACCGAATCGGCGATGACCTCGCGCGACACCAGGGACGACTTCATGCCCTGGTGACCCATGGCGATGCCATCGGTGACGGTGATGGTGCAGAATTCGCGCGGCGTGCCGCTGGCGGCCGCGACGCCCTTCTTGACCACCTGCGCCTGGCGCATCAGCGAAATGTTGCAGGGCGCCGCCTCGTTCCAGCAGGAGGCGACCCCGACCAGCGGCTGCGCAATCTCGGCCGCCGACAAACCCATGGCATAGAGATAGGAACGATGCGGCGCACGCGCCGGACCGACGGTCACATAGCGGCTAGGGAGCTTAGCCTTGGAGATGACTTTGGCGTCCATACTCTTCCTTGCCCCATCTTCCCTGCAAATGGGGCGGAGCGGCCTGCCCCCTCGCCGAGCCTTTTGGCGCGTGTCCCGAGACAAGATCGAGGTGCGCCGGGTTTATGGCGGGAAATGGGCAATTTCCTCAGCCTGACCTCTACCGCAGGGGTTGTTCAGAAAGTGTTGCCAAAACGTCACAATAGCAGGAGGGCGACAACAGCGCGGCTTATGTGCACGCGGCCTATATGAATGGCGCACGGGCAAGAGCCGCCCAAATGAAAAAGGCCGGGTATTGCCCGGCCTTTTTGTAAAATTCTCAACAGGTTAGAACTTGATCTTGATACCGCCGGAAAATGCCGTGACCAGATCGTTGCCAAAATCGTAGGTGGCGTCGTCACCAATAATTTTTCCGTTCTCGCCAATCACTATGCCGGAATGACCACTGGTGAGCACACCGACTGCACCGGCCAGGCGAACCTCAATGTTGGGCTTCGGCGTATAAGCGACGCCGCCACCCAGCGTCCAGGTGTCGGTCTGCGCGCCGAAGCCATGCGAGGTGCCGCGATCCCAAGTCAACTGACCGGCTCCACTCCACTGATCGTTGAACTTGTGGCCGATACCACCTGATACGGTCCAGCCATCACGATACATCAGGTCAAGGGAGGTTGCCTCTGCCGGGCCGTTGGTGAAGCAAAGTGAGGACGGAGCCCCCACCGGGCAGATAGGAACGCTCTGCAGCAAACTCCAGTTCACCCACTTGATCGAACCGAAGGCAAGCCAGCCGGGAGCGATACCCGACTGCAACTTCAGCTCCACGGAATCAGGCATGTACTGTGTTGATCCGTAAATATCGGTAACGCCTCTGCCAATACTGGTGAGGTCGAGCGCACCCGAGATATTGTCGAGCTTGACTTTCGAATTGTAGACAAGGCTCGCGCGCAACGCGATGTCGGGGATTTCATAAGCGACGCCTGCGCGCCAACCCCAGCCACTGGCCTCGAGATCGACACGGCCTGTCAATGCTGGGAGTACGTTTACCAAGCTTTCTTTGAATCCCGAGATGTCTTGGTAAAACAGCCCGCCGATAAAACGAAGTTGGCCCTTGCCCGCATCAAATTTATAAGAGCATGTACCAGCGTAGTTGTTGCTCTTGATATCGGTTTCCGTATTGGAAAGCGCACCATTCCACATGCCAGGTGCGGTATGCGCGCCCCAGGGCTGCGAATAATCGACCATACAATCCACGCCTTGCACGACCTGGACCTTCATTCCCACGCGCGGAACCCAATAGCCCTCGGCTCCGTCGGCCGAGGTGCCCAAGCCGAGATCGGCTCCGCCTGGACCGCGCGCATTCTCGTACTTGCGGTCCGGCATCACATAGGTCGCTTCCGCTTCGGTCGCGAACGGAGCCGGATCGAACAGCAGATCGATATCGTAGCCGCCACGCTCCAGGCCGCCGGCATGTGCCGGATTCATCGCCGTCCCGATCAAAGCCAGCGAAAAGCAGCCCGCCCCCAGCAGCGCCTTCAGTCGCAGAATAGTCATGAAATGTCCTCCCCGAATTCGAGTGCACCAAGCTAGAACCAATTCAGGTTAAC
Organism: Mesorhizobium sp. M7A.F.Ca.US.007.01.2.1; assembly: GCF_003998165.1. Lineage (NCBI taxonomy): Bacteria > Pseudomonadati > Pseudomonadota > Alphaproteobacteria > Hyphomicrobiales > Phyllobacteriaceae > Mesorhizobium > Mesorhizobium sp. M7A.F.Ca.US.007.01.2.1. The sequence continues at coordinate 27,402 of NZ_RZQP01000026.1, forward strand.
GGTGCAACAACGAATTCGCGGGCGTACATGTACACACTGGCCAGCCGCATTTTCGAGGAAATGCAACCGGGTGCGGCAAGGCCGAAAAATGGTCTGTGAAGGCTGAGCGGCTCTCAAAAAACAGGGAGAACCATCCAAAAAGGCTCGAAAACAGGCCTTTTTTGGGCTCCAGGAGCCCCATTGTTACATTATGGCAACAATGGGGCTAAAACTTCCGTTTACGTCAATATTAACGCAACGGAATGCTGATTTTCCAGGCGGAAAACCAGCATTTTAGAGGGGTCTAAAGTCTCGCGAATCTACCCTCAGCCGGCGTCGCGAACCCTGGCCAGCGCGATCGACAGCTTGTCCTGTGCATCGCGGTATTCGGCGAGCTTTTCACGCTCGGCATCGACGATCTCGGCCGGCGCGCTGGCCACGAACCTCTCGTTCGACAGTTTCTTGTGCAGGCGCGCGATCTCCTCGGTCACCTTGGCCAGTTCCTTCTGCAACCGTGCAGCCTCGGCGGCGAGGTCGATCAGGCTGCCAAGCGGCAGGCAGATCGTCGCCTCGTTGAGCACGATCTGCGCCGAACCCTTGGGCGCGATATCGGCAAGCGAGATGTCGCCGACCCGCGCCAGCCGCTTGATCGCCGACTCCTCGCGAACGAGGCGCTCGCGTGTCACATCGTTGGCGCCGACCACGACGAGCGGTGCGATGGCTGCCGGCGGCACGTTCATCTCCGAACGCACGGAGCGGATGCCGGAGACGAGGTCGACCAGCCAATTGATGTCGGCTGCAGCCTCGGCGTCTTCGAAGTCCGGTGACGGCCACGTGGCATGGCACAGCAGCGAGGGGCGTTGCTTGCCTTCGCCAGCGGTCTGCGCCCACAGTTCCTCGGTCATGAACGGCATCATCGGATGCAGCAGCTTGTAGATCTCGTCGAGCACGAAGGCGACGCAGGCTCGGCTTTCGGCTTTGGCCGCCTCGTCGGTTCCCATGAACACCGGCTTCAGCAGTTCCAGGTACCAGTCGCAGAACAGGTTCCAGACGAAGCGGTAGGCGGCGCCCGCCGCCTCGTTGAAGCGGTATGAGGTGATGCCGTCGGTGATCTCGCGCGCCGCCCGCGTCAGCTCGGTGAGGATCCAGCGGTTGACCGCCAGCTTGGCGTCGTTCAGCCAGAAATCGTCATTGCGCGCGACCTCGTTCATCTCGGCAAAACGCGTCGCGTTCCACAGCTTGGTGCCGAAATTGCGATAGCCGGCGATGCGCGCCGGATCGAGCTTCACGTCGCGGCCTTGTGCCGCCATCACCGTCAGGGTGAAGCGCAGCGCATCGGCGCCGTATTCGTCGATCAGGTCGAGCGGATCGATGACGTTGCCTTTCGACTTCGACATCTTGGCGCCGTTCTTGTCGCGCACCAGCGCATGGACATAGACGGTGTGGAACGGCTCCTCGTCCATGAAGTGCAGGCCCATCATCATCATGCGGGCGACCCAGAAGAAGATGATATCGAAGCCTGTCACCAGCACGTCGGTCTGGTAGTAGGTCTTCAGCTCGGGAGTCTCATCAGGCCAACCCAGCGTCGAGAACGGCCACAGCGCCGACGAGAACCAGGTGTCCAGCACGTCCTCGTCGCGGGTCAGGATCTCGCCCGGCTTGAAGTTCTCCAGCTTGTCCTCGACCCAGGCCTTCCACGGTCCTTCCAGCGCCAGATAGAATTCGATCGCGGCGCTCAGCGCCTCTTCCTCGGTCTTCTCGACGAAGACGCGCCCATCCGGCCCGTACCAGGCCGGAATCTGGTGGCCCCACCAGAGCTGGCGCGAGATGCACCAGGGCTGGATGTTCTCCATCCAGTCGAAATAGGTCTTTTCCCAGTTCTTCGGCACGAAGTTCGTGCGACCTTCGCGCACTGAAGCGATTGCCGGTTTGGCCAGCTCCGCCGCATTGGCATACCATTGCTCGGTCAGGAACGGCTCGATCGGCACGCCTCCGCGATCGCCATGCGGCACCGCATGGCGATGCGGCTCGACCTTTTCGAGGAAGCCGCCCTCTTCCATCAGCTCGACGATCTTCTTACGCGCGACGAAGCGATCGAGGCCGTCGAGTTCGTCCCAGACCGCCTGGCGCTCCGGCGTCACCTCGAGGCCGGCAAGGAAATCCTCATTGTCCCTGAGACTTACCGCCGCCTCCGTGGTCAGGATATTGATCGCCGGCAGCTTGTGGCGCTTGCCGACCTCGAAATCGTTGAAGTCGTGCGCCGGCGTGATCTTGACCGCGCCCGAACCTTTTTCCGGATCGGAATACTCATCCGCCACCACGGGAATCCTGCGGCCGACGATCGGCAGGACGATGTTCTTGCCGACCAGATGCCGGAAGCGCTCGTCGTCGGGATGCACCGCGACGGCCGTATCGCCCAGCATCGTCTCCGGGCGCGTCGTCGCCACGGTGATGAAGGTTTTCGGGTTTTCCGGGTCGAAGACCTTGCCTTCGACGGGGTAGCGGAAGTGCCAGAGATTGCCATTGACCTCCTGCTGCTCGACCTCGAGATCGGAGATCGCGGTGAGCAGCTTGGGGTCCCAGTTCACAAGACGCTTGTCCTTGTAGATCAGCCCTTCCTTGTAGAGCGTGACGAACACTTCGAGCACCGCCTTGGACAGGCCTTCGTCCATGGTGAAGCGTTCGCGTGACCAGTCGGCCGAGGCGCCGAGCCGCTTCAGCTGGTTGAAGATGGCACCGCCGGATTCGGCCTTCCACTCCCACACTTTCTCGATGAACTGTTCGCGGGTCAGGTCGCGGCGATGGATCTGCTTTTCCATCAGCTGCCGCTCGACCACCATCTGCGTGGCAATGCCGGCATGGTCCATGCCCGGCTGCCACAGGACGTTCTTGCCGCGCATGCGCTCGAAGCGCACCAATATATCCTGCAGCGTGTTGTTGAGCGCGTGTCCCATATGCAGCGAGCCGGTGACGTTCGGCGGCGGGATGACGATGGTGAAGGCCTCCGCCCCCTCCTCGGCCCCGGCACCGGCGCGAAACGCGTCGGCCTCTTCCCAGACTTTGGCGATCTTCGGCTCGACGGTTTTGGCGTCGTAGGTCTTTTCAAGCATGGGAAAATGGTCCGCGCTGTCGGGAGTTTGCTGGTCCGGTGTAAATCGGAAGGTTTTGGCCAAGTCAACCGCAAGGGCTGTCTCGGACCCTCACAACCAGATAGGCGCGGCCTCAGTCATTTCAACGGAACGCGATCCGTCGTCCTGCCGACAACGACTTCACCAAAAGAAACGGCGCCACGAAGGCGCCGTTTCCTCTGGGCAATCGGCATGGGGAACTACTGCGCCCCGCGCGCCACGCGCTCGATCTCCTCGCGCACCAGCCTTTCGACCAGTGTCGGCAGATTGTTGTCGAGCCAATCCTGCAGCATCGGCCGCAGCATCTCTTCGGCCATCTCGTCGAATGTCTTCTTGCTGCGGCTGGCAAACGCGTCGGAAAGCTCGCCAAAGGCAGCCGCGACCTGACGGCCGGTGTGCTCGGAAACGATCGCCGGACGCGGCGCGTCGCTGGCCGCCACCGGCCGCACCACGCTTGCATCCGGACGAGACGGCTCGGTAGCCGGTTTCGCGGCCGGTTCATCCCCTGGAGCCTCCACGGACGGCTGGGCAGCCGTCTTGCGTGCCTCGCTCCGGTCCGACACCGCCCTGGCCTGCTCGCCAACCGCGGCGATCTCGCGACGCCAATCGGCGATGGAAGCGTCGGCGACAGGACGCGATATTGGCGCTTCAGCCGTGATTGGCTCCGCTGCAACGCGGGCGCTGACCTCGGCGAGTGTCATCGATGGCCTTGCCGGGCTGGGATCGGGGCGCACCGGCGTTTCCATGCGCGCCACCACCGGCTCGGCCGGCGGCAGCTGTGACTGGACTTCCGCCAGCGTGACAGGCTTCCTGCCCTCGGGGGCGGCATGCAGGTCGGCACGAAAAGCTTCCACGTCGGGGGCTGCATAGGCGCTCGACGCGCGCTCCAGATCCTGGCTCAGCTCATCGGCGTCGCCCGGCTGCTTGCGGCCGCCGTCGCTGTCCTCGATGATCCGCCTGATGGAAGCCAGTATCTCTTCCATGGAAGGTTCGCGCTGTGCGCTGCTTGCCGTTGCCATCGTCACATCCGCCGCCCTTGTGACCCCTGTTGGGTTTTCCGCTCCGGCAGAGCCGGATCGAATCATGGCCACAGCGTAACCGACGGATCGCCGCACGAGAATCCCCAATCTGGGGACTTGTGGGATTTCAACAGATTAGCGCCATCTGAACCCGAGAGCCGCAGCGCGAAAGATCCTGCTCAAGCAGGGAACACGGCCAGTTCAGGCCGAACGCCTCAGCGGCCGTCCGGCGTGCGCAGTCCGTACCACTTGTCCTTGACCGCGTTGTAGTGCTCTTCAGGCTTGTATTTCGCTACCTGCAAGCCAAGGCGGTCGACGGACAGACGGCCGGTCGCCTGCAGGATGGCGTAGCTCGCCACCACCACATCGTGTTCGTAACCGGCCTGGTTGATCTGGGCGGTGATGACCGTCGCCTGCGCATTGAGGACGTCGAGCGTGGTGCGCTGGCCGACATTGCGCTCTTCGATGACACCGTTCAGTGCCAGCTTCGCGGCTTCGATCACTTGCCTGTTGGCCGTCAGCTGCTGCTGCGCGGCGGTGTACTCGGTCCAGGCGGCGGTGACGGCCTGGCGCACCTGGTCGCGGCTGACATCGACCTGGATGCGGGCCTGGCTGAGCGATTCCTTGTCCTGGCGCACGATCGCCGAGGTGCGGCCACCCGAATAGATCGGGATGGTCAGCGTTGCCCCGACACTGGCCGAATTGGTCGTGCCATCCTGCGAACCGACACCCGGCAAAGGCGAGGTATTGCGATAGGCGCTCGAAACGCCGGCGGAAGCCGACAGCTGCGGCAACAGCGCACCTTCGGCCGACTTCACCGAAAACGCCGCGGCATCGACCAGATGCTGCGTGGCAAGGATGGCCGGATGCTCGTTCGAGGCCACCCCGACGGCGGCGGCGAGGCTCGACGGCAACAGCTTTGCCACCGGCGAAGCGCCCTTGAGTTTGCCCGGCTCGTCGCCAACGATCTGGCGATAGAGCGCCGCACTTGCCAGCGCCTGCGCCCGGGCAGCACTCAGCGACGCCACCGCGGCGGCGCGCGAAGCGTCGGCCTGGGCGACATCGGTGCGCGTGCCTTCGCCAACTTCGAAGCGCGAACGCGCCGCGCGCGCCGTTTCGGTCAGGAACTGCAGGTTCTGCTCGGTCAGCACGGCGACCTGCCGGTCGCGAATCACGTTCATATACGCTTGCGCCGCGCTGAACAGGATGCCCTCTTCAGTGTTGCGCAGGCTTTCGACCGAGGCCCGGACCTGCGCTTCGGCGGCAGCGACATTGTTCCTGGTCTGAAAGCCGTCGAACAGCGTCTGGTTGATCTGAACGCCAAAATTGCCGGTGGTCAGCCGCACGCTTGAATTGGTGCCGTTGAGATGGCTGCTCGAATAATCGATATCCGCCGAGCCGGTGACAACCGGGCGGTAGCCCGACTTGGCGATGGCGACACCCTCGTCGGTGACGCGAACGCCGGCACGGGCCGAATTCAGTGAAGAATTGTACTGGTAGGCCTTTGCAAGCGCGCCGGAGATGGTTTCGGCTGAAGCGGCCAGTGGGGACAGCATGGTCGCCGAAACGAGGACGGCGGTGAAAAGTGACTTGCGTAAAGACGGCACGGTTAAACCCTCATTCGTTTTCCATGGGAACCGCGCCGCGCCTGCTTCTCTCATAGATCAGCCGGCGCCGCGTGTTCGTGTTCCCTGCTGCTCACCCCCAAAGTGCCCCCAGTTTGGCATCAGCAGCGATCGTTCAAATGCAAGCGACCATGACAAAGCCTCTGCTGCAAGGCCAAATCATTCAGAATTCGAAAGCACGAATGCGTTCAAACCCCGGTAGTGGCTTAATTGCCGCATTAAATGCACGTCTTCCGGTTACAACCCCCCCGGCCTTGAAAAAGAGACGGGCCACGCCGGAATTGCCCTGCCCTTCGACGGCGACGAGTCGGCCGCCTTCGGCAAGCTGGTCGAGCAACGGGGCCGGCACTTCCGCGACACTGCCACCGATAAAGATAACATCATAAGGCGCCTTGGCGGCATGCCCCTGCGGCAACGCGCCCTGGACGACGGTCACATTGCCGCAGCCAAGCGACGAAAGCGTCGATCTGGCGGTTTCCGCCAGCGCCGAATCGTTTTCGAGCGCCACTACGGACCCGGCCAGCCGCGACAGGATGGCCGAGGCGTAGCCCGTTCCGCAACCGACATCGAGCACCGAATCGGTCGGGTTGATCTCGGCCAGCTGGATAAGCTTGGCCAACGGCGACGCTTCCATCAGGTAGCGCGAACCGTCCGCGCCGGCTGCAATGCGGATGTCCTCGTCGATATAGGCGAGATCGCGCTGGGCGGCGCCGACAAACATCTCTCTTGGGACGACAAGCATTGCATCGAGTAGCGGCGCGCTGGTCACATCTGTGGTGCGGACCTGGCCGTCGACCATCTTGACGCGTAGTTCGGAGAAATCAGCGCTCATGTCCCAACCAGTCCGCTTGCCGCGCCAGAACCGCGGTCCATTGTGTCAGGAACTTCAGGCCCCTGCGCTGCCGCGCGGGGGCCCGGGCATTGGAGGCCTCGCCCGGAATCGAACCGGGGTGCAAGGATTTGCAGTCCTCTGCGTAACCACTCCGCCACGAGGCCTCATTGCTCCCGGCGTTCCACCCGGTTCCAATAGGTTGCGGCGAAAATGCCGTCAAGCGGCCACCTTGCATTCCGAACGGTTTCCTCGCGTCAGTCCGGACGGCGTCCGGCAAATCATCGGACCGCTTTATTAGCGGACAGTTAAGCATAGCCTGATGGGAGAAGAAACGCATCCTGTCGCCGCATGACAGGGCAAGGCTTGCCTCGGCCGCGGCTGTTCTCAAGCAGATCCGTGAGGCACTGGAAGAGCAGGCCGCCCACTGAAACACCACCTTGCGCTATCGGCGGTCAATCGGGCCGGCGACGCCGTTCCCACCAGACGACAAAGCGACGCCGGTGACGGCGGACCATGGCGAATTCATAGGACAGCACCAGCAATCCGAGCGGAACCATCCAGAAGCCGAGGATCGGCAGGAAACCGAGGATGCCACCGATGGTCAGCAGGATGCCGATCGTGATTCTGAGCCCGCGCGAGCGCGGCATTTTGAACTCGCGCCCGAAAACAGAGATTTTGCGCGCCGGCATCTGGTTGTCTTGTGCTGTCATCGTCTCGAAAGATTGACCCGTTTCGATCGTTCGCAAGCATGCTCAAACCAAAGCCGCCGCCGCGCTTTCGGTTCCATATCCCTGCCAAGACGGCTAATATGAGGGCATCCTTCGACGATTGCGAGAAAGGCCTATGCGAAAAAGCCTCGGAAAAATGTGAAAAGCTTCTTTGCAAAGCCGAAAAGGGCAGCTATAGGCTGCGCCACTCACATAAGAGCCTCCGTTCCCCGGTAGCTCAGTGGTAGAGCAACCGGCTGTTAACCGGTTGGTCGCTGGTTCGAATCCGGCCCGGGGAGCCAAATTCTTCAAAGCGTTGAGACGGTCAGGTCGCCCATAGGGGCTGATCTATGGCATGTCTGGAAAACCGCAGGCAGCCGCAGGTTGATCCTCAACTTGACCTGGCGCCGCTATGCAGCGCGCTTCGATCACGGCGATCTCTTCACGGCGATCTCATCAGGATTTCATCTCTTGTCACCGTTCGGGTTGGGTGCCGGTGCCTCTCGCACATCTCGTGGTGGCGGGTCGACATGTTCAAGCTCTGGCGGGGCTTCTTTGTCCCGACGTCGGACAGGTAGCTTCTCCGGTTCGGGCTTCGATGGTGGTTCTTTGATCTTGCTCGGCATAATCGAGTTAACCGCACTGCCGGTCCCTTGTTCCCGCAGCAAGCCGAAAACCTGAATGGGGGAACCGGGAGCGCCAAAGAGCGTTTTCTCGCATGCTCAAGAAGATCGCCCTTGCCGCCGTGCTGGTCCAGGTTGCCGCGGTTTCGGCTCTCATCACTCAGACGGTCCTCTTCGCGTCCACGGCCACACAGGCCGCCAACGCGCAGCCCGGCGACGCAGTCGCTGTCACTGCCGACAAGGAACCGGACAAGGCGGCGCAGCCTGCTGGTGCCGACCAATGCCCAACCCGGCTTGTGACCAGCAAGGTTTTCACGAGCAACGTAATTACGGCGCAACGATAGTTCGCCATCGATGCCGGCCATCCGTCGATCCCCCCAATTTAAGTCAGGGCAATGTGCTTGAAAGCGCAATGATTCCTGTTACTTGCGGCATGGGGCGAGTGCGTTTGGGTTGGGCAAGAATTGGTATGATTTCATCGAATATGGAATGCCCGCGCTGTCATGGCAGCGGCAGGGTTTTCGACTGCTCCAAATGGTATGCGTCAAACGGGCACTGCTGCCCGCAGGGAACCCATCGGGGTGGCTGCCCCGGAAAGACGGGGGCCTGCACGGAATGCGACGGCCTGGGGACAATGGCGGAGCCTCCGCTGAGGGCCGTGGCATAATCTGCGATAGTGTCGCATGCCGCTGATGGCGACGCGGACGCGCCCGCCAAAAAACCGTACTAACGGCTCGAACAACAACCGCCCGCCAAAGGTGAGCTGGCAGGGCAGCTCACTTTGTAGCGATGCGGAAACGACGACCATGCAGCCGAACCATCCTGATGGCGCCGCCCCTTATCAAGGCTAAGCGGTTACCCCACCACGACCTGACCTTGTGCCGTCCATCCAAGGGAATTGGGCAAGCGGGTCCTGCAAGATTTTGACGGATCTTGCGAAGCCGGCGACGGCATCGCGCGCCACTGTCAGCGGAACCTGGCCGTCGTGAGCACGCTGGCAAGCTCGAAAGGCCGTTTCGAAAATCGGACCCCGCCGCTCCCTTGGCCACTCGTCAAAGAAGTCGAACGCATCGTCGAGGCACCCTATTTCTTGAATGAACTCGCCATTCTTGACAAGAACCGGTCGGTCGAACGTCCTGTCACTCATGTAATCCTCCATTCCGCACCTGGGTTGTTGTTGGTTCGGGTCATCATGCGATTGCATGCTCCGGCTCGGCCAACATGCCGCCGCCTCCACGCCCGGGCGGTACCGTCGCAAAGGCCGGGATTGGCGGCGGATCATCATCGTCATCTCGCCAGGGGCGCCGCATCCAACCGAGCCGGCTCTTCTTGCGGCGCCGGTCGAAAGACAGGCTGACGGTTCCCGACTCCTTTGAAACACGCGGTTCCCGCCCGGTTTCGTCCAGAAGGCGGAGTGCGCGAAGTATGTCGCTGACTTCCACGATGGCGCCGTTGTCCAATTGCCGCAACGCGGGATTGTCAGGAACCGCATGAACGTCGGAAGCCCAGAAAGCGAGCAAAGCCCGCTTTGCACCGATCGTCATCGTCTCCTCGTTCAGCACATCATCTGGCGTCCGCAATCCGGCGGATTCCGCGGCAAGATTTTTCGGTTCAGGTTGGTGAAAACTGTAAGTTCCGGTTCTCATCTCCATTCTCCGCGATCTGTGCCTCCCGGCCGAACCGGGAGGCGGACCGTAGATTTAGGTCCAGGGAATCAGGCGACCTCGCGTTGAGGCTCCGCATCCGAGTCGATCAACTGCTTCTTGCCGGGTTGCTCGAGCGAAACCGCTTTGGCTTCGGACCCTATCTCAATGCGCCGAGGCTTGAGTTCCTCGGGCACTTCGCGGACCAGGTCCACTGACAGCAAGCCATTCTCGAGGTTGGCCGCCTTGACCTTTACGTGGTCGGCAAGTTTGAACACCTGCTTGAAGTTGCCCGTCGCCAAGCCGCGATGAAGGACCTCCCGATTTTCCTGGTCGGGTTTCCTTTGGCCGACGACAGACAATTCGGGGCCGTTCTGCATGAGTTCGACCTCATCGAGAGCGAAGCCGGCGATAGCCATCGTAATGCGATAGTCGTTCTCGCCGGTCTTCTCGATATTGTAGGGAGGCCAGTCGGAGCGTACGCTTTTTTCGAGCATATCGAAGAGACGGTCGAAGCCGACCGTTGTGCGGTAAAGAGGGGTATAATCAGAGCTTCTCATAGCCATATCCTCCGTGAAGCAACATGGATTACGAGGCTGTCGCAGCGTCGCTGCGACGCCAGTATGTCGAGCCGAAGCCTCGACGGAAAACGATCTGGTAATCGTGTTTTTTTCCTTCAAGAGGGGCGACAAAAATATTTTTGGCCGGCAGGCAGGTGCCCAAGGCGCTGCCTTGCGTGCTGGTGGCCACTGCGCGATGTTGACGCCAGGGGTGGATGCGAATCATGCGAAAAATTTTGATGTCAGGACTGCTGCTCGCGGCAGCCTTTTCCGCGAACCCGGCCCACGCGCTGGACAGCAGCGGCACGCCTGTCGTCGTGACCCCTCTTGCGTCGCGCACGACGACCGCGTCCGGCCAACCGATCACGCTGCCGCAGAAGAACGTGCAGGTGCTGGTCTCGACCTACGACATCGCGCCGGGCGCGACCTTGCCGGTCCACAGGCACCCTTTCCCGCGCTATGCCTATGTCCAGGCCGGCACGCTGAAGGTCACCAATGTCGAGACCGGCGACAGCAACACCTACAAGGCCGGCGATTTCATCATCGAAATGATCGGCCAGTGGCATCAGGCCACCAATATCGGTGATATCGAGGTGAAGCTTCTGGTGATCGATCAGGTCGAGCAAGGCGCCAAGAACACGGAATTGCGCCAATAACCGCGAAGTCCGTGCCCGGCGCGAAAGTCTGTTCGCGCTTTCGCAGCAACCGGCGCGGTGGTAGGGCTGGCCGGGAAATCATGGAATGGATCGCCCCTTGACCAAAGCTCTCCGCCTGCCGCTGATCGAAATCTGTGTCGAAGGCATTGACGGCCTTCTCGCGGCGCAAGCCGCCGGCGCCGACCGGATCGAACTGTGCGCCAGCCTCGTCGAAGGCGGCATCACGCCAAGCCTCGGCACGATCCGCGCCGCCATCGAGCAGGCAAACGTGCCGTTTCACGTCATGGTGCGGCCGCGCGGCGGCGATTTTCTCTACAGTGCGACGGAATATGCCTCGATGCTGGCAGATGTCTCGGCACTGCGCGAACTCGGCGTGCCCGGCGTGGTGTTTGGCTGCCTGAACGCCGATGGCACCATGGACGAGGCGCGCATGAGCGAACTGACGCAGGCCGCCGGCCCCTTGAACGTCACCTGCCATCGCGCCTTCGACATGACGCGCGAGCCGGCCGAGGCGCTCGAATCGCTGATCCGCAGCAAGGTCGGCCGCGTGCTGACCAGCGGCCAGCGTGACACTGCCATCGAAGGCTTGCCGCTGTTGGCGGATCTGGTGCGGCAGGCCGGCGACCGCATCGTCATCCTCGGCTGCGGCGGACTGGATTTGCACAACATTGCCGAAGTGCGCAGCAGAACCGGCCTGTCCGAAATGCATTTTGCCGCCCTCAAGGATGTGCCGAGTGCCATGGACTACCGCAATCCCCATGTCGGCATGGGTGGTTCCGATCTCGATCGCGAGTACCGCAACACGCTGACCGACACAGCGCTGGTGGCGGCAACGATCGCGGCAGCCAAGGCATGACCTCGAGCCCTGCCCCGATAGCCCGTGTATCGGCCCAAGACGAAGCGGCGATCCTGGCGCTCAACAACGAGCATGCCGCCGAACTGTCGTGGCTGGAGGCTGAGCGGCTGTCCTTCCTGCTTGGCGAAGCATTTTACACCAAGCGCATCGGCGATCTCGAAGCCTTCATCATGACCTTCGACCAGGACGCCCGCTACGACAGCCCGAATTTCCTGTGGTTCCGCCAACGCTACGAGCGCTTCGTCTATGTCGACCGGGTCGTCGTGGCGGCGCACGCACGCGGCCGCGGCCACGCCCGCCGGCTCTATCAGGACCTGTTCGGCCATGTTGAGCGCGCCGGCCACACGCTGGTCACCTGCGAAGTCAACACCGCCCCGCCGAACCCCGCCTCGGATGCCTTTCACGCCGCGCTCGGCTTCGTCGAGGCCGGCGGCGCCGTCATCCATGGCGGCAAGAAAGCGGTGCGCTATTACGCCAGGCAGATCAGCGCCTGACAGACCAGGCAGATCCGCGCACGAAGACGAGGACTACTGGAACAGGGCTGTCGCACTCACCAGCGTCATCCAGAACCCCCAGACCAACGGGATGCCGACCAGCAGCCAGGCCAGCGTGAGTTTGATCGAATTCTCGTTGTCTTGCGCCATGGTCGGCCTCCTCAGAGCTGATCCCGAAAAGTGGACTCCGGTTTTCGGAAAAGATCATGCTCAAACAATAAGATAGAGCCCATCCCGATTCTATCGGGATGGAACTGACTCTAAGCCACCGCTGGTTCGGTCTTCATGTGGAAGCGCGCATTGACGGGCCGCATCATCAGGTTGAGCAGGAGGCCGACAACCAGCAGGCCGGCCATGATGTACATGGTGACCGTGTAGGCGTCGGCCTTCGCAACGCCGCTGTCGATCTGGTACTGCCGGATATAATTCACCAGCACCGGGCCAAGCACGCCCGCCACCGACCACGCGGTCAGCAATCGGCCATGGATGGCGCCGACGTAACGCACGCCGAAGACGTCGCGCAGGTAAGCGGGAATGGTGGCGAAGCCGCCGCCATACATGCTGAGGATGATCCCGTAGAACAGCACGAACAGGAAAACGCTGCCGGTCTGGCCGGTCCACGGCACCGCCGCATAGAGGACGACGCCCAGCGCGAAGAAGATGGCATAAGTTGTCTTGCGGCCGATATAATCGCTGGTCGAGGCCCAGAAGAAGCGGCCAAGCATGTTGAAGATCGACAGCAGGCCGACGAAGCCGGCGGCAGCGGCAGGCGTGATGCGTCCCGGAAACATCTCCTGGCTCATCGCCGAGGCCTGGCCGAGCACGCCGATCCCTGCCGTCACATTAAGGCACAGCACGCCCCACAGCAGCCAGAACTGCGGCGTCTTCAACGCATCGTCGAGATGGACATTGGACGTCGTCACCATCGCATTCTGTGCCGCCGGCGGCGTCCATCCGGCAGGCCTCCAGCCCTCCGGCGGCACCCTGACGATAACGGCGCCGATCAGCATGAAGACGAAATAGACGATGCCCAGCACCAGGAAGGTTTCGGCGACGCCGATGTGCTCAGGCGTCGAAAACAGCTTCATCAGATAAACCGACAGCGGCGAGGCGATGAAGGCGCCGCCGCCGAAGCCCATGATCGCCATGCCGGTTGCCATGCCCGGCCGGTCCGGAAACCAGGTGATCAGCGTCTTGACCGGCGAGATATAGCCGAGGCCGAGACCGATGCCGCCCAGCACGCCGTAGCCGAGATAGATGATCCACAACTGGTGCAGATAGACGCCGAGCGCCGAGACGATGAAGCCGCCGCCGAAACAGCAGGCAGAAGCGACCATGGCTTTGCGCGGACCGACGCGATCCAGCCAGCCACCGCCGAACGCCGCCGCAATGCCCAGGAACAGGATCGCGATCGAGAAAATCCAGCCGAGGCCGGTCAATTTCCAGTCGTCGGGCGCCGAGTCGGTGATGCCGATCAGCTTAGACATCGGCAAGTTGAAAACGCTGAACGCATAGGCCTGGCCGATGCAAAGGTGGATGCAGAGCGCCGCCGGCGGCACCATCCACCTGCTGAAGCCAGGCTCGGCGACGGTGCGTGAGCGGTCGAGCCAGCCGCCCGCCCTTTCCCCGGTCGTATCCATTCCATCCTCCCAGATGCGTCTTCGAACCATCTTCTCAGATGTGTCCTGCGAACAAACTAGGCGGGTAAGCCGGCGAGGCAATAAGGAATGCCTGCCATACGACCAATGTCTAATGAGACTGGTCCATATCGGAAAGCAGGTCATCGCTTTCCCGAAAGTTAGATTAGAAACAATTAATTGACTGTCTGCTTACGAAGCGCGATCCCTCCACCTGCACTCACGATCATCTGGCCGGGCACGACGGCATTCACCAGTTGCGGTTGAGCCATTCGCGCGCCGGGCGCTCTATGAGGTAGTAGCTGCAGGCCGCGCAAGCGAAGACCGCGGCCAGCATCGGTATCGGCGCGCTGCCTTGCTCATAGACGAATTTGTAGAACGGCTGCTGCCATAAATAGAGCGAGTACGACCACAGCCCCAGCGTCGCCATCGGCCAGGACGACAGCAATCCGGAAAAATACCGTGGGCTGAAATCGAGTGCGTTGACGGCCAGAGCCAGCAGCGGCACCGCGAAGAGATAGTGCATCGGCGTCGGCACCCGATCCAGGAACAGGACAACGGCACAGACCGTCGCCACCAGGGCCACATGCTTGCCTCTCAAAAACGCCGGCAGCCTGCCGTCGGTCTTGAGCAGGCAGATCGAAGCCGACAGCAGGATCGACGCGATGTGCACATCCGTGCGCCAATAAGTGGTTTCGTAGTCCATCCCCAAGACCCAGTACGAAACCGCGCCGTTGGCCATGGCCAGCAAGGCCAGCGCCAGGAGCAGCACGACCACGCGAGAGCGACTTGAGACGGTGACGCTGATCAGCGCCAGGATGATGTAGGCGTGCTCCTCGATGCAGAGCGACCAGATATGGTCGAGCGCCCCTGCCCGAGCCACGAGAATGCCGGCATAATTATAGGTGAATGTCAGCGCCGTCAGCGCGGCCTTCCATTTGAAGGCGAGGAACGTGCCGGAGAGCGCGATCATCGCGACGACTACGAAGACCAGAAGAGCCGGATAGATGCGGGAGAAGCGGCGTTTGAAGAATTTTTTCAGCGGGTAGCGTTCGATGAACAGGATCTCGCCCATCAGCCGGCCGCTGAGCACGAAGAAGAATTCGACGCCCAGCACGCCAAGATTGATTCCCGGAACCGGAAAGAAATGGCCGATCAGAACCAGCGCGATCGAAAGCCCGCGCCAGCCGTCGAGATAGGCCAGTCTTGTTCTGGTTGATCTGTCGGCGGCGGATCGGGACGGAACGACATGCGTCGCGGAAATGTCGGTCATGCCGATCCTCTCGCAATAGGTATGCGAAGGGTACGACGGTACATTTCGAACCCAGCTCGCATTCCCGCCCTCGTTCATATTGCAGTGCAATATGGATTTGTGCAAGTGCGAGATTGCTGCCGGATCAGGTCCGGCCTCCGGCTCGGCGGGGATTTGCTTCAAGCAGTGCGGCAGCGATTCCATCAGCAACTGAACGGATGCAGGCCGCCGCACGAGAAAAAGGGGCCACGGAGGCCCCCTTTCCTTGTCTGCGACCGATCGTATTAGAAACTGTTTCGAAACTCGCCCTGGCGAGTCATATGGCGGTGGTTTCGAGAACCGGAGCGGAGCGTACTTTTGGTACGTGAGCACCGGAAGCACAGAAAACGCCATCAGATGGCCGCCGGAGTAGAGTTTCCAAACAGTTTCTCAGGCGTTGGCTGCCGCAACCGCGCGCTTGGCCATCACCGCGATCAGATTGGCGCGATAATCGGCCGAGGCATGGATGTCGGTCATCAGATTCTTCGCCGGCACTTTCACACCTTCCAGTGCCGAGGCCGCGAAATTCTTGGCCAATGCTGCCTCGATCTCCTTCGAGCGGAAGACGCCGTCATCGCCAGCTCCAGTGACGGCGACGCTGACGCCATCCTTGCCCTTGGCAACGAACACGCCGACGATGGCGTAGCGCGATGCCGGATTGCGGAACTTTTCATAGGCCGCCTTGGCCGGCGCGGTGAAGGTGACGGCGGTGACGATCTCGCCTTCCTTCAACGAGGTCTCGAACAGACCCTTGAAGAACTTGTCGGCAGCGATCTCGCGCTTGTTGGTGATAATGGTGGCGCCCAGCGCCAGCAGCGCCGCCGGATAATCGGCCGCCGGGTCGTTGTTGGCGATCGAGCCGCCGATCGTCCCCTTGTGGCGCACCGCCGGATCGCCGATCAGTGACGCCAGATGGGCAAGCGCCGGACAGGCCTTCTTCAGCTTCTCGTCATTGGCAACGGCGTGATGCGTGGTGGCGGCGCCGATGGTGACGGTCTTGCCCGACACCTTGACGCCCTGCAGCTCCGCGATCCGCGACAGGTCGACAAGGTCTGACGGCGCGGCAAGCCGCGTCTTCATCGCCGGGATCAGCGTCATACCGCCCGAAAGCAGCTTGGCGTCGCCTGTCTTGACCAGCTTGGCAGCATCGGCGACCGAGGCGGCGCGGTGATAGTTGACTGCGTACATGGAATTCTCCCTTGGGTGAATGGGCGAATAGGGAGTAGCGAATAGCGAATAGGATCTATCCAGTCGCACCGCCTTCTCTTCCCTATTCGCTACTCCCTATTCGCTATTCGCTTTCAGTGTTTCGTCGCGCGGATCGCGGCCCAGACGGTGGACGGCGAAGCCGGCATGGCAAGATCGTTGCTGCCGATGGCGTCGGTGAGGGCGTTGATCCCCGCCGGCGGCGAGCCGATGGCGCCGGCCTCGCCGCAGCCCTTGATCCCCAACGGATTGCCCGGGCATGGCGTGTTCGAGGTCGAGACCTTGAACGACGGCAGATCGCCGGCGCGCGGCATGGTGTAGTCCATGTAGCTCGCGGTCAAAAGCTGGCCGCTATTGTCATAATGGGCGCCTTCGAGCAGCGCCTGGCCGATGCCTTGCGCCAGCCCGCCATGCACCTGGCCCTCGACGATCATCGGGTTGATGATGTTGCCGAAATCGTCGGCAGCGACGAACTGGACGATCTCGGTGACGCCGGTTTCCGGGTCGACCTCGACCTCGCAGATATAGCAGCCCGCCGGGAAGGTGAAATTCGACGGATCGTAGAACGCCGTCTCCTTCAGCCCGGGCTCCATGCCGCCCGGCAGGTTGTGGGCAGTGTAGGCG
>NZ_RZQP01000270.1:0-7530 GCF_003998165.1 Mesorhizobium sp. M7A.F.Ca.US.007.01.2.1
ACGCAGCGGTGTGAGACGGGCATTCTTGTGGATGTTCATTCGGACCCTCCGATGGATGCTGAAGCGTGGTAACTCCAGTCTCCTCGGTCCGGTCCGAATGGACAACCTCTCGAAAGCTCACACCTAGGCCATTTCCGGCTTCATGCCCATGGCGGTCCTGTCGACGATTTCGCGTAGCGCAAAGGACGAATTGATCTTGGTCACATGCGGCATCGCCGACAGCCATTCCTTGTGGATGCGCTCATAGTCGACGAGATCCTTCGCCGCGATCCGCAGGATGTAGTCGTATTCGCCCGACATCAGGTGACAGGACAGCACGTTCGGGCAGCGCTTGATCGCCGCCTCGAAATCCGACAGCGTCTTCTCGAACTGCCCCGACAGCGATATGTGCACGATCGCCGTCATCTGGTGGCCAAGTGCCGCATTGGAAAGCCGGGCGTGGTAGCCGCGAATGGTTCCGGATTTCTCCAGATTGTCGAGCCGGCGCGAACAGGCCGACTGCGACAGGCCGACCTTCTCGGCCAGCGCCGCATTGGGTATCCTGCCATCCTTCTGCAAAGCCTCGAGAATGGCGATATCGATCCTGTCGAGCGGCATTATTCGTGAATCCTGCGAATATCTTGCTGTTTCGCGCAACGATTATCGAAACCGGCCGGTGGGCGCAAGCGCATTCGCAAACACCTGCGCAACGATTCGTGGTTCACTCCAGCCATACAGGGAACGGGCCCAAAAGGGCCGGATCAGGAGAAGAAAATGCGCGTCGGCTGCCCCAAGGAAATCAAGAACCACGAATACCGCGTCGGCCTCACCCCCGGCTCGGTCCGCGAATATGTCGCCCATGGCCACGAAGTGCTGGTCGAGACCGGGGCCGGTGCCGGCATCGGCGCCGATGACAACGCCTATCGCGCCGCCGGCGCCACGATTGCCAAGACGGCCGCCGAGGTGTTCGCCAGGTCGGACATGATCGTCAAGGTCAAGGAGCCGCAGCCCAGCGAATGGGCGCAGCTTCGCGAAGGCCAGATCCTGTATACCTACCTCCACCTTGCTCCGGATCCGGAGCAGACCAAGGGCCTGCTTGCGTCCGGCGTAACGGCAATCGCCTACGAGACCGTGACCGACGACCGTGGCGGCCTGCCGCTGCTGGCGCCGATGTCGGAAGTTGCCGGACGCCTGTCGATCCAGGCCGGCGCCACGGCGCTGCAGAAGGCCAATGGCGGCCGCGGCGTGCTGCTGGGCGGCGTGCCCGGCGTGCTGCCCGGCAAGGTCACCGTTCTCGGCGGTGGCGTCGTCGGCCTGCACGCGGCCAGGATGGCGGCGGGCCTTGGCGCCGACGTCACCATCATCGACCGCTCGATCCCGCGCCTGCGCCAGCTCGACGATCTCTTTGCCGGCCGCGTCCACACTCGTTACTCGACTGTCGAGGCGCTGGAAGAAGAGTGTTTTTCAGCCGACATCGTCGTCGGCGCGGTGCTGATCCCGGGTGCCGCGGCGCCAAAACTGGTTTCGCGCGAAATGCTGTCGGGCATGAAGAAAGGCTCGGTGCTGGTCGATGTCGCCATCGACCAGGGCGGCTGCTTCGAGACCTCGCACGCCACCACCCATGCCGAGCCGACCTATGAGGTCGACGGCGTCATCCACTATTGCGTCGCCAACATGCCGGGTGCCGTGCCCGTCACGTCGGCCCACGCGCTCAACAACGCGACGCTTCACTACGGCCTGCAGCTCGCCGACAAGGGCCTGAAGGCGCTGGTCGACGATCATCACCTGCGCAACGGCCTCAATGTCCACAAGGGCAAGATCACCAACCGCGCAGTCGCCGAGGCGCTCGGCTACGAACTGGTCGAGCCGAAAGCGGTACTCGCCGCCTGATTTTCGCGAAAAACAGCTCCTTTCAATCCAGCCCGCCGGTTCCATGCCGGCGGGTTTTTTCTTGCGAGCCTGTTTTTCAGGCAAAGCATGGCGCCGAAAGATGTGACGCAACGGCACTTTGCTCATCATTGTTGCATATTTGTCATTCCCGTGCCGGCCGGTTCCCTGCTAGAGACATTCTGGGTTTACTCATGGGGTACGGGCATATGTTCATTCGCACATCCGCGAAATCTTTTCTTCTTGGTGCTGTTTCTGCTGTGGCTTTGATATCTGCTGCTCACGCAGCAGACGTCGTGCAGCCGGTAGAAGAAGCTGCCGGCTTTAACTGGAGCGGTGCTTATGTCGGCATCGGCGGCGGCTTTGGCGCCAGCGTACACAAATTCAGCGTACCTGGCCTAGACTTCAATGGCCTTGGTGGAAATGGCGTCTTTGGTGAATTGACGGCAGGCTACGATTACATGGTTTCGGAGCGTTTCCTGCTCGGTGGTTTCATTGACGCAAATCTGAGCAACATTGGTCCCTCATTGAGCATTGCAGGCGGCGATGTCGATCTGACAAACTCTTAT
The DNA here is from genome assembly GCF_003998165.1 of Mesorhizobium sp. M7A.F.Ca.US.007.01.2.1. Classification (NCBI taxonomy): domain Bacteria; kingdom Pseudomonadati; phylum Pseudomonadota; class Alphaproteobacteria; order Hyphomicrobiales; family Phyllobacteriaceae; genus Mesorhizobium; species Mesorhizobium sp. M7A.F.Ca.US.007.01.2.1. The sequence continues at coordinate 2,436 of NZ_RZQP01000270.1, forward strand.
GGCTTCGATGTTGGCCTGCGTGCCGGTTACCTGCTCAATCCGAATACGTTGGGCTATGTACTCGGCGGGTACACCTGGCAGCATTTCAAACTTGACGGATCGGGCGCCGCGGACGGCTTGGAATTTTCGCAGAACCGCAGCGGCTATGTGCTCGGCGTTGGCATGGAAACCGTGCTGCGTGGCAACTGGACATTGAAGACCGAATATCGCTACGCGGACTACGGTGACAAGTCGGTACTCGATCTTGGCGATGCCTCTCTCGATATCGAGCCTTCCACCCACACCTTCCATATCGCGGCAAACTATCGCTTCGGCGCGCAAAATGGTGGCGGCACGTCCTTTGCCGCCCCGGCTTACGATTGGACCGGCTTCTATGCCGGTGGTGCGCTCGGTGCCGGCACGATGGTGCATGATCTAAACCTCAATCTTGGGTTGGGTGCTAGCGGCGAGCTCAACGGCATTGGCGGCGAAGGCGTGTTCGGCGAGGCGAGCGTCGGCTATGATCATGATTTCGGCAGCTGGGTCGCTGGCGTTCAGTTGGATGCCCGTTATTCCGGCATCCAGACCAAGCTCGATCTCGGCCCCGTTTCCATCAAGGGCGATGCCGACTACGGCTTCGATGCTCTCGCTCGAATCGGTGCCAAGGTCAACGAATCAACGCTGGCCTATGTGCTCGGCGGTTACAGCTGGCAGCACTTCGATCTGCATGCGGAAGCGCCCGGTGGTGGTAGCGCTGACATCTATGATTGGGGCTCAAGCGGCTTCTCGATCGGTGGCGGCCTGGAAACTGCCGTTTCCAGCAATATGACCGTCGGTTTGGAATACCGTTATTCGCAGTATCAGAAGGAAGACTTCGGCTCGGGCGGCATTCTCGAGGACACCCCGTCTTTCCAGACCGTGCGCCTCGGCGCGAAGTACAAGTTCAACTAAAAGGCCCTCCAGCCAAACAGTTGCAGCCCGTCGGCCATGCCGGCGGGCTTTTTTCTTGCGTGGAATACGTCTGCTCCAAACGCAGGCAACAAAAAAGCGGAGCCAAAGCCCCGCTTCCTCGATGACGAGATTTGCCGCCGGTTCATCCGCGGTCGGCAAATCGATCGACAATGGCTTTCTATCGCGACTATGCGACGGGAGTACGACAGCTGTTTCCAGCGGCTAATCTCAGCCTCAAGCGCGCTCGATGCGGCACTGGTAGCAATTGTTGCGCGCCGAGCGGACATGGACGTAGGCGATCTCGTCGCGTTCCAACAAGGTCTTGGCCCGCCCGGTGATGTCTCCGGTCGGGACCACGCCGCCGCTGCCATAGACGATACGGTCATCCCTGCCATAGCCGCGCACGATGTAGTCGGGGCTGTCGAGAATCTCGGGCAGCGCCTCGCCCTCGGCAGCGCCGTCGCATTCCTCGGCATGCAGGAAGATCGGCCCGGTTTCGGCATAGGGCTGAAGCTGCGGGAATGGCCTGTATGCCAGAACAAGATAGGCATCGCCGGCTCCTATGTTCTTCAAACAATGCCGGCAAGGCATGCCGTCACCATCTGAGACCTTTCGCTCGGGCGTTTGGCCATAAGCATCGACGCCACCACGCTGCAGCGTCCTGACAGCTTCGGTCGGCAAAGCTTTGAACTGGATGGTCATGGAAAAATCTCCGGTGTCGTGATTGGAAATTATGTCCTTGAACCCTCGCCGCCCACCCGATTCCTGCCAAATGTCGAAAAGCCGATCGCCCCTCGGCGATCGGCTCTCATCAGGTTCCTGTCAAAGGCGCCGGCTAATTAAAATTCGGAGCTGCGACTCAACGGATGAAATCGTCGAAGCGGCGCAGCGTCACCCGGCGATTCTGCCAGTTTTCGTTCTGCGTCTGCACCAGCAAAAACTCCTCACCGTAACCAACGGTTTCCAGTGCATGGCCGGGCACCCTAAATTCGCGCACCAATGTGCGCTTGAGCGAAGCGGCGCGTTGTTCGGACAGGGCCTGGTTCGACTGGAAGGAGCCGACGGCGTCGGTATGGCCCTCGATCAGCACGCGGGCGCCGGGATCGCGGCGCAGGATTCGCCGCAGCGCGTCGGCAATAGTCTCGATCTTGTCGTATTGCGAGTTGGCAATAGCCGCCGAACCGAAGGCGAAGTTGATCGACTGGATATCGATCGAGCGGGCCATGCGGCGCAAATCCGGGCGCCGCTTGAATTCCCGGATGGTGACGCGCTCGTTCGGCCGCAATTTCACACGCGGTGCCGCCTCGAGCTTCCGCTCGATCGTCGCGGCCGAAGGCGTTGTCGCCTGGGCTGCGGCCAGGCTTGGCATGGCAATCGCCGCGATCAGCGCGGCGGCAAGTGTACGGCGGGTCAGCATGTCTTCGTCTCCTTCGGCCTTTGCCGCATTGATGGTGCGGGCAACATGCCAAAAGCAGCCTGAAGGGCTGATGAACGACAGGTTCAGATTCGAGCTGGTGTCAGCTTCCGGCTAGGGCCGCATGACGCTGGCCGCGCGCTCGGCGAAAGGCAGCGGATGCACGATTTCCTTCTTTTGCGCCACCGGTGCAAAGCCGAGCTTCTGGTAAAGCGGCAGAGCCGCCGGATGATCGAGCGTGCAGGTCTGCACCGTCACGCGCTTCGGACCATGCGACCAGGCGGCTGCGATCGCGGAACCCAGGAACCAGCGGCCGATGCCTTGTCCCGTCGCATGTTCCATCATGCCGAAATAGGCGAGCTCGACTTCTTCCGGCAGATGCGGCTTGAGATCGAAGAAGCCGGCGGGTGCGCCGTCGAGATAAAGGACCCTGATGTCGCGATCCTCGCGATGAATGCCGGCGGCAAGCTCGTCGTCATCCAGCCTCAGCACATTGACCCAGTGCCATTTGCGCCCCACCCGGTCCATCAGGTAGCGGTAGAAATGCAGCGGAATGTCCTTGGTCTTCAGCAGCGCGATCTGACGGTTGTAGGGCACCGGCGGCGAATAGGCCGGCGGCACATGCATCTCGAGAAACGTCACCGTGACGTCAATATCTTCCAGCGCGCCGTTTTCCATCGTCTTCATTCCTTGCCGATCACAAAACGGGGCCGGTCACGACAGGCGTGTCGGAAAGCCCGCCCCACTCCGTCCAGGAGCCGTCGTAAAGCCTGTTGTTGGTATGGCCAAGCGTTTCCAGCGCCAGCGTCACCACCGCTGCGGTAATGCCGGAGCCGCATGAGGTGACGACAGGTTTCGACAGATCGATGCCGGCCTCCTCGATCGCCTTGCGCAGGCGGTCCTTCGACAGCAGCTCGCCATTTTCCGACAGCGCCGAATAGGGCAGATTGCGCGCGCCAGGCATATGGCCGGAGCGGATACCCGCGCGCGGCTCAGGTTCAGTGCCGGTGAAGCGGCCCGGTCCCCGGGCGTCGGCGATCTGGCTTGCCCTGGTGTCGACGATCCGGCGCATGTCGGCGAGGCTGGCGACGCGCCCGGAGTCGAAATCGGCATGAAACACGCTTGGCGCGATCTTCGTCGGCTCAGCCGTCACCGGTCTGCCGGCGGCTTTCCAGCCATCGAAGCCGCCATCCAGAATATAGGTCTGGAAGACGCCCATGACCCTGAACATCCACCACGCCCGGGGCGCCGAGAAGAAGCCCGGACCATCGTAGACGACGATGGTGTCATCGGCCGAAACGCCCATGGCGCCGACATACTGGGCAAAATGCTGCGGTGACGGCAGCGTATGCGGCAAGGGCGAATCCGGATCCGAAACGGCATCCTGATCCAGAAATCGTGCGCCCGGGATGTGGGCCGAATCGTACTCGCCGCGCGCATCGCGCTTCTGCGCCGGGAGATACCAGGATGCGTCGATGATCGTCAGGCCCGGCTGGCCGAGACGTTGCTGCAGCCAGTCTGCGTCGACGGTGAAGGGGCTGTCCTCGGCCATTTTGTGCTCCTGCTCGCCTTTTGGCGATCACTGTCTGTTCAGTTTGCCGGCATCGGCCCAAAGCGGATGCGGAAGCGTCGGTTTTCACGGCCCTTCTTCTCGATCTTGCCGATGTGGATTTCGCCGACTTCGCCAGTGCTCTTCACATGGGTGCCGCCGCAGGGCTGGCTGTCCACCGAGGCGTTGTCACCGATACAGACCAGGCGGATCTTGCCGGTGCCGGCCGGCGGCCGAACGTTCTTGGATTTCACCAGGCCAGGATTGGCGGCCAGTTCCTCGTCACTGATCAGCCTGACAAAGATCGGATGATCGGCCCGCACCAGCTCCATCAGCCCGGCGGTGATGTCCTCCTTGGTGAAACCGGCATCCGGAGCGTCGAAGTCGACACGGCTGTCGTCCTCGGAAACGGCGGCACCGGTGATTGGAAACGGACAGACGACGGTGAGCAAATGGCAAGCCGCATGCATGCGCATCAGGAGATGCCGGCGTTCCCAGTCGATGGCCAGCCTCACCGTCTCGCCGACCTGTGGCACTGCTTGCTCCGGCGCCGGCACATGGATGATCTCGTCCTTGGTCTCGCCGGTGAGGGTAGCGGCAATGGCGATGCGGCTGCCGTCCGCGCGTTCGAGATAACCGGTATCGCCCGGTTGGCCGCCCGAAGTGGCGTAGAAGATCGTCCGGTCGAGGATGATGCCGCCGCGGTCGTTGACGGCAACGACTGTCGCATCTGCCGTCCGCAGATAGGCGTCGTCGCGAAACAGGGCATCCGTCCTGTTTGCCATCACGCGACCTTTTCGAACGGCACCGAAATTGTGCTCTTCAGCTCCATCCAGCCTGGCACCGGCAGTTGCTTCTCGCGCAGGAATTCCGGGTTGAACAGTTTTGACTGATAGCGCGTGCCGTAGTCACAAAGAATGGTCACGATGGTGTGGCCGGGACCCAATTCCCTGGCCAGGCGGATCGCGCCGGCAATGTTGATGCCGGTCGAGCCACCGACGCAAAGCCCCTCTTCCTGGATCAGGTCGAAGACGATCGGCAGCGCATCCTCATCGGGGATCTGGAAGGAAAAGTCCGGCGTGAACCCTTCGAGATTGGCGGTGATGCGCCCCTGCCCGATGCCTTCGGTGATCGAGCTGCCTTCGGACTTCAGCTCGCCGCTGGTGTAGAAGGAGTAGAGCGCGGCCCCCAGAGGGTCGGCC
>NZ_RZQP01000271.1:0-7525 GCF_003998165.1 Mesorhizobium sp. M7A.F.Ca.US.007.01.2.1
TAGAAGGATTGGGCGTGACCGACGACGTGACGAACCAGCCGCCGCCGCTGACGGGCGGCAACGCCTGGCGGGGCGATCCGTTGCTGATCCAGCTCGCGGAGCGTTTTTCCGATCCGGTGCGCCGGGAACTCGACGGTCTCGGCCGTTTCGTGCTGACGCAGGAGGCGCAGGAACTGGCGCGCCTCGCCAATGTCGAGACGCCGAAGCTGAGGACGCATGATCGCCAAGGACGGCGCATCGACGTGGTCGAGTTCCATCCCGCCTATCACGCCTTGATGCGCCGCTCCGTGGCCAATGGGCTGCATTCCTCGGTGTGGGAAAACGGCGACACCGAGATCGGCCGCCGCCATCAGGTCCGTGCCGCCCGGTTTTATCTGACGGCGGAGCTCGAGACCGGGCATCTGTGCCCCATCACCATGACCAACGCTTCGCTGGCGGCCTTGATGGCCAGCCCGAAACTGTTTCGTGAATGGGCGCCGCGCGTGACGACGCGCAAATATGACCAGAGCCAAAAGCCGCCGGTCGAGAAAACCGGGCTGACGCTCGGCATGGGCATGACCGAGAAACAGGGCGGCACCGATGTGCGCGCCAATGTGACGAGGGCGGAACGCGCCGGCAGCGGTTTTTATCGTCTGACCGGGCACAAATGGTTCATGTCGGCGCCGATGTCGGATGCCTTCCTGGTGCTGGCGCAGGCGCCGGAGGGGCTGTCGTGCTTCCTCGTACCGCGCGTTCTGGGTGACGGCTCGGGCAACGGCTTCCGCTTCCAGCGGCTGAAGGACAAGCTCGGCAACCGTTCCAACGCATCCTCCGAAGTCGAATTCGTCAATGCCATCGGCGAGATGGTCGGCGAACCCGGTGCCGGTGTGAAGACGATCATGGACATGGTGACGCTCACCCGGCTCGATTGTGCCATCGCCTCGTCGGCGATCATGCGCGCGGGCCTCGCCGAGGCCGTTCATCATGCCCGCCATCGTCAGGTGTTCGGTTCGACCCTGATCGAGCAGCCGTTGATGCAGCGCGTGCTGGCCGACATGGCACTCGATGTCGCCGCCGCCACCGCACTGTCGTTCCGGCTGGCGCGGTCCTTCGACGAGGCGGCCAGCGACCGCGGTGAAGCGGCGTTTGCCCGCGCCATGACGCCGGTCGTCAAATACTGGGTCTGCAAGATCGCGCCGCCTTTGCTCTATGAGGCGATGGAGTGCCTCGGCGGCAATGGCTATGTCGAGGAGGCGCCGCTCGCCCGCTATTATCGCGAGGCCCCGGTCAACGCGATCTGGGAGGGCTCGGGCAATGTCATGGCGCTCGACGTGCTGCGCGTGCTTGGCCGTGCGCCCGGCCTGTTCGAGGATGTGCTGGCCGGCATCGACCGCGATCTCGGCGCCGGCGGACGCGGCACGATCGGCGTGCTGAAGGCGGCGATGCAGGTCGCTTCAACCGACGAAGGTTCGGCTCGGCTGCTCACCGAGCAGCTGGCTCTGTCGGCTGCGGCGGCAGAATTGCGCCGTCTGGGGGCAGGGCGGATCGCCGACGCTTTCGTCGAGACGCGATTGGCCGGCCAATGGCGCAACACCTATGGCATGATCGATTCGCGCCACGATGCACGCATGATCATCGACACGCTCTATCCGCCAGTGAACTGAGCCGCGAGCATCGCAAAAACCGGCGCCATCCACAGTTTTGAGGCGTTGGTCCGTATCCTCTCGCATATGGCTAATTTCCGTTAACCTTAACAAATGGTTTCCGTTGCGATGGCGAGCGGCAAGGCCCACTGTCCCGGCGCAAGCAGGCAATGGTTCAGATTGGCCGTCTCCTGCTTTGCGAAGCAGGAACACCGATGCGACAGGTACTGACCTCTTTTCTGACCTTGCACTGGACGATTGTTTTCGCCCTGCTTGCGCTCATCTGCATCGACGGAAACCGTGGTGTGGCGGCGGCGCTCGGCGTGATCGGTGCCACAATCGAGGGTACCCGCTTCGTCAACCTCGACAATTTCGTTGTCGTGGCGCCGCTTGCCACCGCATTGCTGGTCGTCGCGGTTCTGTTTTTCTGGGCCTTTGTCGAAGCCCTGGTCAACGACGCGACCAGCCCGGACGCCGACAGCGTTGCCCGCATCGCCTTCATCTGCGCGTCCGGCGTGTTGTCGCTGATCGTCATCGGGGGTGCTGCGCAAGGCATAAACGGGCTGTTCATGGCTGTTGCCGTGCAGCTGGCAGCACTTCTGGCATCCTATGTCGCCATGCTTGCCGAACGGCGGTCCGTGGTTGCGGCAGCGGCTTCGGGCGAAGGCGAGATCCATGCCGTCGCGCACGGCATGGCAAAAGCCGCAGCCCACAATTCGCTGCTTTCACTCATATCAGGCCGAACGGTGTCCAAAACCGGCTCCAATCCCAGGGGAGGCCGCTGATGCGCTACATCTTCGGATTCTGGGCGGCGCCGATGGCGATTTTCTGGGGCTGGTTCTATCTGTCGGCCAATGACATCAATTTCGGCTACGCGATGCTCAGCCGCCAGATGCACGACTTCTTCTTCCAGCTCTACGGTCAGATGCTCGGCATCGATCCGGCGATCATCCCCGGCATGGTGGCGAAGACGTGCGTCTTCGACGGGTTGCTGCTGATGGCGCTTTGGGCATTCCGCCGTCGCCGCGAAATCGCCGGCTGGGTCAGACAGCGCTGGGCGGGTCCGGTTCCGTTCGAGCGGATGCGTGGAGCGACTGAAGCCGGTCCAAAACTCCCTGCAGAATAAACGCGGCTGCCGCCGAATCGATCTTGCCGGCGCGCTTGCGGCGCGAGAAATCCATCTCGATCAGCGTCCTTTCGGCCGCGACCGTCGATAGCCTTTCGTCCCAGAGCACGAAGGGCAGGTCGCTCATTTGTGCCATGTTACGGACGAAGGCGCGCGATTTCTGCGCACGCGGACCTTCCGAGCCGTCCATGTTGATCGGCAGCCCAATCACCACGGCGCCGGCATTCTCCTTCTGCAGCAAGGCGAGCAGCACCGCCGCATCGAGCGAAAATTTCCTTCGCATGATGACCGGACGCGGATGGGCGAAGGAAAACCTCTGGTCCGAGACCGCGACGCCGATCGTCTTGTCGCCGAGGTCAAGCCCCGCCAGCGTCTTACCGCCGGCTAACCGCGCCGGCAATTCTTCGATCGTGATAATGCCCACCGGCCGTCCTTCGCCTTTCACCACCAGGTGTTTTGTCAAACGCGTGGCGGACAAGTAACCCTTTGATCTCGGGGCCACTGGCGTTCTATCCTTTGGCAAGTCAAAAATCGAGGAATGCATTCATGAAACTGACCTGGTACGGCCACTCGGCCTTTCGGATCGATACCGCTGATGTCAAGATCCTCATCGACCCCTATCTGATAGGCAATCCGTCATGGACGGGTGGCTGGGAGGGCCCGGCTGAGGGTGTCACGCATGTGCTGCTGACGCATGGCCACAGCGACCACATCAGCGGCGCGGTGGAGGTGCTCGGCAAAAGCGGCGCCCAGCTCGTCGCCAATTTCGAGATCTGCATGTATCTGGTCGGCAAGGGCGTCAGCGACAAGAAGATCAATCCCGGCAACATCGGCGGCACCGTCGATTGCGGCAGCTTCACCACCACTTTTGTCCAGGCGCTGCACTCATCCTCGTTCCCGGGCGAGGGCGGCCAGAACACCTATCTCGGCAATCCGGGCGGCCTCGTCCTGCATTTCCCGGAAGACAAAACGCTCTATCACATGGGCGACACCGACATCTTCTCCGACATGGCGCTAATCAACGAGTTGCATGAGCCGAAGATAGGCCTGGTGCCGATCGGCGACCGCTTCACCATGGGCGGCGCGGTGGCGGCACTTGCCTGCCGGCGCTTCTTCAAATTCGACACCGTGGTTCCCTGCCACTTCGGCACGTTTCCGATGATCGACCCGACCGCCGATAAGTTCGAGGCCGGCCTGGAAGGATCCGGTGTAAGGGTGGCGTTGCCGAAAATCGGTGAGACGATTACGATCTAGAAACAGCTAAAGTGGAATAAATCCATGGTATTGGGGCGATCTCTTTGCGTTTCCATGTTTGTCGCGGCGTCGCCCGCGCTCGCCGCGGATGACTTCATCGAAGGCGTCTACCTTCAGTCCGAAGAGCTTTGCACGCAGGCCAAAAAGGACACGCTGCAAACGCTGATCGACGCCGGCAACATCGTGCTTTCGGCGCACGGCCTGCAGAGCGTGGAATACAATTGCGAGTTTCTGCAGGTCAGCAAGGCGACCGCTTCGCCGAGCTGGGCGGTGACGGCCCTCTGCCAGGAACCGGGCTATGTCTTCCCGGATGTCCTCTCGGTGACGCAAATGAATGAGAAGCAGATCGATCTCGTGTCGGTCCGGCCCGTCAACGACGAAAGCGAAGCAAGCGGCAACAGCGGCAGCTACTATTTGTGCGAGGGCGTTGCCCTGCCGGAGACATCATCCTGTGCGTGGATCGATGGCCGAAGACTAGGCCGCCGCCGCAGCCTGGTCTCTCGCACGATGCATGTTGCGCAGCGCGCGCGGCGCCGCTATAGCCCGAACTGGTTTTCCCCGAGGCAAAAACATGTCCGTAGATCTTCAGACAGTGAAGCGCGTCGCGCATCTCGCCCGCATTGCAGTGAGCGAGGAAGATGCCGAACGGATGACCGGCGAGCTGAACGCCATTCTGGGCTTCGTCGAACAGCTGAATGAGGTCGATGTTTCCGGCATCGAACCGATGACCTCGGTGACGCCGATGGACATGAAGAAGCGTCAGGACGTTGTTACTGACGGCGGCAAGGCAGCTGACATCGTCGCCAACGCGCCGGCGACCGAAGAGAATTTCTTCCTCGTGCCGAAGGTCGTGGAGTAAACCGGCCGATGGCAATCGACATCGCCATTGAAACGCCACTGCAGGACGACGTGCGCGGCCTGGTCGAGGAACTCAACCAGACCTTGCTCGAACTGACGCCGCCGGAGCATTGCTACCATCTGACGGTCGAGCAGATGGCTGGTGAGGACACGACTGTCTTCATCGCCCGCGACAACGGCATGGCCATTGGCTGCGGTGCGCTGAAACGCCATGACGGCGCTGTCGGCGAGGTCAAGCGCATGTACACGCGGCCCTCGCATCGCGGGCAGAAGATCGGCGCGAAAATCGTCGAGCAGGTCGAGGCGCTGGCGCGCAACGAGGGGCTGAAGCGCCTGGTGCTGGAGACGGGCGACCGTCACCCCGCGGCGTGGACCGTCTACGAACGCGCCGGGTTTTCGCGTTGCGGCCCGGTGCTGGATTATCCCGATTCCGAGTGGTCGGTGTTTTACGAAAAGAGCCTTTGATGAGCGACCTGACCCAGCTGACGATTTCACAGGCCCGCGCCAAGCTGCACGGCAAGGAAATCACCGCGACCGAGATCACCGAGGCCTATCTCTCGGCCATCGATCGCGCCAATCCCGCGCTCAATGCCTATGTCGCGGTGACAGGCGACAAGGCGCGCGACATGGCCAAGGCGTCCGACGCAAGGCTGGGCAAGGGCGAGGGCGGTGCGCTGGAAGGCATCCCGCTCGGAATCAAGGACCTGTTCGGCACCGAAGGCGTCCATACGCAGGCCTGCAGTCATGTGCTGGACGGGTTCAAGCCGCGCTACGAATCGACCGTTACGTCAAATCTGTGGGCCGACGGCGCCGTCATGCTCGGTAAACTCAACATGGACGAGTTCGCCATGGGCTCGTCCAACGAGACGTCCTACTATGGCCCGGTCATCAATCCGTGGCGGCGCTCGCGCCTAGACACGGTGGTGATGCCGACGACGCATCAGGGTGATGGCGGCTTCGTCTCGGCCGGCGGCACCAGGACCGCGCGCAGCCTGGACAATGCGCAGCTGGTGCCGGGCGGTTCTTCCGGCGGTTCGGCAACCGCAGTGTCGGCCTTCCTGTGTGCCGGCGCGACCGCGACGGATACTGGCGGCTCGATCCGCCAGCCGGCCGCCTTCACCGGCACGGTCGGCATCAAGCCGACCTATGGCCGCTGCTCGCGCTGGGGCATCGTCGCCTTCGCCTCGTCGCTCGACCAGGCCGGCCCGATCGCTCGTGACGTGCGCGATGCCGCGATCCTGCTGAAGTCGATGGCCTCCGTCGATCCGAAGGACACGACGTCGGTCGACATGCCCGTACCGGACTATGAGGCCGCGATCGGCAAGCCGATCAAGGGCATGAAGGTCGGCATTCCCAGGGAGTACCGCGTCGACGGCATGCCCGAAGAGATCGAAGCGCTGTGGCAGAAGGGCATTGCCTGGCTGAAGGACGCCGGCGCCGAGATCGTCGATATTTCCCTGCCGCACACCAAATATGCGTTGCCTGCCTATTACATCGTGGCGCCCGCCGAGGCTTCGTCCAACCTCGCCCGCTACGATGGCGTCCGCTACGGCTTGCGCGTGCCGGGCAAGGATATCGTCGACATGTATGAGAAGACCCGTGCCGCCGGTTTCGGCCGTGAGGTCAAGCGCCGTATCATGATCGGCACCTATGTGCTGTCGGCCGGCTATTACGACGCCTACTATCTGCAGGCGCAGAAGGTGCGCAATCTGATCAAGCGGGATTTCGAGACTGTCTTCGCCGCCGGCGTCGATGTCATCCTGACCCCGGCAACGCCATCCGCCGCCTTCGGCATCGCCGACGAGGACATGGCTGCCGATCCGGTCAAGATGTACCTGAACGACATCTTCACCGTCACGGTGAACATGGCCGGCCTGCCGGGCATCGCTGTGCCCGCCGGGCTCGACGCCAAGGGTTTGCCGCTCGGGCTTCAGTTGATCGGCCGGCCGTTTGACGAGGAAACCCTGTTCCAGACCGCCGCCGTCATCGAGCAAGCCGCCGGCACATTCCAGCCGGAGAAATGGTGGTAGCATGCCGCCCCCGTCTCGCATTTCCATCGTCGAGACGGAAGACGAACTGCTGATAACCAACCCACCGCGCATCTCGGATTTCAGGATGGGCTTCGTCCTGGTTGGGGCCGCGATCGTTGCCTACACCGGCTACATGGGATTGACCGACACGTCGCCCGCAAACGTCGCCAGCGGCACTCTCGGACTGCTGTCGTTCACTGCGATCATTGCCCTCTTCACCTACTTCCTCGGCAAGGATTTCATGTGGCTGGTGTTCGGCAAGGAAACCCTGCGGCTAACCGACGTGGCAGCCGTGCGCGACGTCAGGGGTTTTGTGCGAAATCGTTCCTCATTGCCTTTGAAAGGGCACCTTGAGGCCGAAATCCTCGACCATACCTATCCAACGGATGAAGCGGGGCTGTCGGAAGTCATCAGGTTGACCAACACCAACGGCGTCCTTGTTTTCGGCAGGGAGTTGAGCCGGCCCGAGGCCGAGGCTGTGACAAGTGCCGTCGAGCACTTCATCGGTCGTGAGAATTCGAGCCGACGATAGGCAGCCAATGTTCTTCTACCTTTCCAAGATCTTCTGGTTCTTCATCCAGCCGCTCAACCTGGCGATCTTCCTGCTGCTGGCGGGACTGCTCGCGGTCACGATC
>NZ_RZQP01000272.1:0-7489 GCF_003998165.1 Mesorhizobium sp. M7A.F.Ca.US.007.01.2.1
CCAGCACCCTGCGTCCTGCCCGCGCCACCTGGATGGCGGCGGACAGGCCGGCAAAGCTGCCGCCGACGACGGCAAGATCATACTGCATGGCTGGAGACTCCAATGAGGTCAAAACGGCGGCGGAAATCGGCGGTCAGGTCAGCCAGCGTGATGCGGCTCAGCTTCTCCGCCAGCAGCCTTTCGGCGGCGATGCGAAAATCGTCGAGCACGGCGATCACCGCCTGCTCGACGAGGCAGCCGGGGCTTTCCGGATCGGTGCTGAACGGCAGCAGTGTCTCGCCAAGGGCGACACTGATCTCGGCCAGGGATATTTTCTCGGGCGCCCGCCCGAGCAGCCAGCCGCCACCGTGCCCGCGCGACGAGGTGACGATGCCGGCGTCGCGCAAGCCTGCGATGGTGCGGCGGACCACGACCGGATTTGTGTGGATGAAGGTGGCAAGCTGCTCGGAGGTCAGCGCTTGTTCGGGCTTCTCGGCCATGTGGACGAGAATGTGCAGGGTCGAGGACAGCCGGCTGTTGCGTTTCATGTAACTTAGTTAGTTACGATTCTCATCGATGTCAAACACGTCTCGTCCGCGCCGGGGCGCAATGTCCACGCAATCCATTCGCGGCAAACAGAACCAGTCGGTGCGCGATTCGCCTCGTATGCCGGTGCCAAGGCGTCGGACCCGACATATGCAACGGATTTCGGGTCCGACGCTGACTGCAGCAAACGCCACGCCGACCGATCGAAGCGTTGGATCCAGGATGAAGGTTGCCTGATGCTTTGTCTTTTCTCCAGAGATGGACCGTGGCGCCGTTTGGTGTCGGCGTCACCATGTCGCTTCGCGTGACGGGGCCGCTGGCGGCCATCCTCGGCTTCGGTCTGTTCGGCGTCTTCTGCCTCGCCTTCACCGAAAAGATCCTGCCAATCCCGCCCTCGCATGTGCTGCTGCTGTTCCTCGGCATGACGGCGGCGCCGGATGCTTCGACGCTGGCGATCCTGCTGATGGTGACGACGCTTGCGTCCGCCAGCGGCTGCCTTGTCTGGTATGCGGTCGGCCGCCGGGTTGGACCTGACCGCGCCGACAGGCTGGTCGAGCGTTTCGGCAAGTACGTGTTCCTGCGCCACGCGACCTACCGCAGGCTCGGCCAGGCCTATCGGCGCAATCACGTCCGGGTGTCCTTGCTGGCGCAGTTCATCCCGACTGTGCGCAATTACCTGCCGATCGCCGCCGGCGCACTCTGCCTGCCCGCTTTGCCCTTCGCGGCCGCGACGCTGCTCGGCGCCACGTTCTGGAACGCGGGCTTTCTCACCACCGGCTATCTGCTGCGCGGCAGCGGCCGGGACTCCTTCACGGTGGGCCTGCGCATCATTGTCATCGTCGTGGCTCTGGAGACGGCATTCATGCTTGCGCTGCGCTATGGCCCCGCATGCCGGCGGCGCATCAAGTTGGCGCTCGGTTGAGCGCCAGCTCTCAGGTCATGGGATAGCTCTACAGTCGGCTTCCCTTCGTTCGGCCGCCGGTGTTTAGTCCGGGCATGGCTTTCACCATCCGCCAGCTGCAGTTCTTCATCGCCGTTGCCGAGCAAGGCACGGTCTCGGGCGCCGCCCAGAACCTCTCCATCTCGCAATCGTCGGTCACCGAAGCAATCAAGGAACTCGAAAGCGATCTCGGCGTCGAACTGTTCGAACGCCACCCGCGCGGCCTCAACATCACCCACAAGGGTCACCAGTTCCTGCGCCATGCGACGAAAATCCTCGCCGATGTTTCCGATGCGCGCCGCTCTTTCTCCGGCGAGCAGGCGGTGGCGGCCGGCCGGCTGCAGCTCGGCGTCACCTCGCTGGTCGCCGGCTATGTGCTGTCGGATCTGCTCGCCCGCTACCGCCGTGCCTATCCGGGCGTCGAGGTCTCTGCCATAGAGGACAATGGCGATTATCTCGAACACCTCCTGATCGGCGGCAAGCTCGACATTGCCGTCATGGTCACCTCCAATTTGCGCGACCGCACCGCGTTGCAGTCGGAAATCCTCGAAGTCTCGGCCTATCGCCTGTGGCTGCCGCTCGGTCATCCGCTCGTCGGCGCCGACATCATCAGCATTGGCGACATTGCCTCCGAAACGCTGATCATGCTGACCGTCGACGAGATCGAGGAGAATACCGGCAAGCTGCTGACGGCGATCGGCGCCAAGCCGCATGTCGCCTTCCGCACCCGTTCCGTGGAGGCCGTGCGCAGTCTGGTCGCCACCGGTGCTGGCGTGGCGCTGCTGCCCGATCTCGTCTACCGGCCCTGGTCGCTGGAAGGCGACCGCATCGAATCGCGCGATATTTCCGGCTCCTTGCCGGTGGTCCAGGTCGGCATGGTCTGGCGGCGCGGCTCCGGTCTGCCGCAGGCCGCGCGCGATTTCATCGGTCTTGCCCAGTCGCAACGGACGGTCCGCCAGCGTCCCTGAGAGACCGGCTGCACATCTATCGGAAAAACCGATATCGCCCTTCTGATAAATGAATTTGCGAAACCGGAATTTTCAAAGCACTTTCGGTTCAGGGACCAAAGCCGCCATCAGAGCGGCATCAAGCCCAACGGACGAACTGACAGTTTTCAGTCCGCGCGTGACCTCTAACGAAGACCGAAACCGGCTTTCAGGGTCAGGCGCCTAAATGGGAGATCGACAATGAATTCATTCCTGAAGTCATGCACTGCTCTGACGGTCGCGCTGACCTTTTCCGGTCAGGCCGTCGCCCAGGTCAAGGAACTTGGCAAGGGCGAAGGCCAGGTCAACATCGTTGCCTGGCCGGGCTACATCGAGCGCGGCGAAACCGACAAGGGCTATGACTGGGTGACTTCCTTCGAGAAGGAGACCGGCTGCAAGGTCAACGTCAAGACCGCCAACACCTCTGACGAGATGGTCTCGCTGATGAATGAGGGCGGTTTCGACCTCGTCACCGCTTCGGGCGATGCCTCGCTGCGCCTCGTTGCCGGCAAGCGCGTGCAGCCGATCAACACCGATCTCATCCCGAGCTGGAAGACGGTCGACGAGCGCCTCAAGGACGCGCCGTGGTTCACCGTCGGCGGCGCCCACTACGGCGTTCCCTACCAGTGGGGTCCCAACGTCCTGATGTACAATACCGACGTGTTCAACGAGGCTCCCAAGAGCTGGAACATCGTCTTTGAGGAAATGAAGCTGCCGGACGGCAAGTCCAACAAGGGCCGCGTCCAGGCCTATGACGGGCCGATCCACATTGCGGATGCGGCCAACTATCTGATGTTCCACAAACCGGAACTCGGCATCAAGGATCCCTATGAACTGAACGAGGACCAGTACAAGGCGGCGCTCGAATTGCTGCGCGTCCAACGCACACTGGTTGGCCGCTATTGGCACGACGCCGCCATCCAGGTCGACGATTTCCAAAACGAAGGCGTCGTCGCTTCCGGCTCGTGGCCGTATCAGGTCAACACGCTGGTCGCCGCCAAGAAGCCGGTCGCTTCCACCATCCCGGAGGAGGGCGCCACCGGTTGGGCCGACACCACCATGATGGAGGCCGACGCCGCCAACCCCAACTGTGCTTATATGTGGATGGAACATTCGCTGTCGCCGAAGGTGCAGGGCGATGTCTCGGCCTGGTTCGGCTCACTGCCCGTCGTGCCCGCCGCCTGCAAGGGCAATGAGCTTTTGACCGACGAGGGTTGCAAGACCAACGGCTACGAGAACTTCGACAAGATCAAGTTCTGGAAGACGCCGGTGTCGAAATGCGCCACCCAGAACGATCAGTGCGTGCCCTACTACCGCTGGGTGTCGGACTATATCGGCGTCATCGGCGGACGATGAGCATCCTTACCCTCCCCCTTGTGGGGAGGGTCGACGCATAGCGTCGGGGCGGGGTCTGCTCGGCAGTTCGTGGCAGTGCCTGGCCTTTCGCAAGGCTCAGGCGTTCGAAGCTCGAAAAGCCAAGCAATTGGCTTTTCGTCCGCTATGCGGACCACTTCTCACCCCCACAAGGGGGAGATAGGACGTCGCGCGACATCAACACATCAAACCGGCAACGGACTGACAGCCCATGACCTCCGCCGTCTCCTTCCAGAAGGCCTCGCGCCATTTCGGCAGCGTGCGCGCCGTCGACGCGGTCGATCTCGACATCGCGCCTGGGGAATTCTTCGCCATGCTCGGGCCGTCCGGTTCCGGCAAGACCACTTGCCTGCGCCTCATCGCCGGCTTCGAGCAGCCGACATCGGGCTCGATCTCGATCTTCGGCGACCGCGCCGAGGGCGTTCCGCCCTATCGCCGCAACGTCAACACCGTGTTCCAGGACTATGCGCTGTTCCCGCATCTGAACGTGCTCGACAACGTTGCCTACGGGCTGATGGTCAAGGGCGTCGGCAAGGCTGAGCGGCACAAGGCGGCGGAAGAGGCGCTGTCACTGGTGCGGCTGCCCGGCTATGGCGCCCGCCGGCCCGGCCAGCTTTCCGGTGGCCAGCGCCAGCGCGTGGCACTGGCCCGCGCGCTGGTCAACCAGCCAAAGGTGCTGCTGCTCGACGAGCCGCTCGGCGCGCTCGACCTCAAATTGCGCGAGAACATGCAGGAGGAGTTGAAGTCGCTGCAGAAGGCGCTCGGCATCACCTTCGTCTTCGTCACTCACGACCAGGGCGAAGCGCTGTCGATGGCCGACCGCGTCGCCGTCTTCAACGATGGCAAGATCATGCAGATCGGCACTCCGGAAGATATCTACCAGCGGCCGAGGACCCGCTTCGTCGCCGATTTCGTCGGCTCCTCCAACGTGCTGCCGCCGGATTTCGTGCAGCGCTATTCCGGCCAGCATCGCTGGGGGAGTCTCCGCCCCGAATCCATTCGCGTCGGCCGCGCGGCCAAGGGGGTCACAAGTGGTGAAGGCGTGTCGGCCCGCCTCGTCTCGACCAATTATCTCGGCGCCACGACAAAGCTGGCGCTCGACGCCGACGGGCTGCGGCTGCACGCCATCGTGCCGGCCGGCATCGCCTTGCCGGCAGAAGGCGAGGCGGTTGTGCTGACCTTCAACCGCGAGCACCTGCATCTGATGGACGAGCCGGCATGAGCCTCGACGCCGCCATGGTGCGTGCAACCGCTCCCGCCATCCTGCCGGGTAGCGGCGGTCTGCGCGGCGCTCTGTCGGACCTTTTCTGGCGCAAGCCGAAGGTCCTGTTGCTGCTCATGCTGCTGCCTCCGGTTTTGTGGCTGGGCATCGTCTATATCGGCTCGCTGTTTGCGCTGCTGGCGCAGAGCTTTTTCTCCATTGACGAGTTTTCCGGCCTCATCAACCGCGAGTTCACGCTCAAGACCTATGGCGATCTGTTCCAGGCTGCCAATCTCGACATCATCCTGCGCACGGTGACGATGGCGGCTCTGGTCACGCTGGCCTCGGCCGTCATCGCCTTCCCCATCGCCTACTACGCGGCGCGCTATGCGCGCGGCCGCTGGAAGGCCTTGTTCTATCTCGGCATCATGCTGCCACTGTGGTCCAGCTATCTGGTCAAGATCTACGCCTGGAAGCTGATCCTGGCCAAGGAAGGCATCCTCACCTGGCTGCTCGCCAAGCTGCATTTGTTGTGGGTTCTCGACGCTTGGCTGTCGCTGCCGATCGTCGGCGGCAATTCCCTGTCGGTATCGTTCACCGGCACCTTCATCGTCTTCGTCTATGTCTGGCTGCCGTTCATGATCCTCCCCGTTCAGGCGGCGCTCGAGCGCGTGCCCGGCAATCTGGTCGAGGCCTCGTCCGACCTCGGCGCTTC
Source organism: Mesorhizobium sp. M7A.F.Ca.US.007.01.2.1 (assembly GCF_003998165.1). Lineage (NCBI taxonomy): Bacteria > Pseudomonadati > Pseudomonadota > Alphaproteobacteria > Hyphomicrobiales > Phyllobacteriaceae > Mesorhizobium > Mesorhizobium sp. M7A.F.Ca.US.007.01.2.1. The sequence continues at coordinate 5,742 of NZ_RZQP01000272.1, forward strand.
ACCGGGACAGACCTTCCGCAACGTGCTGTTTCCGCTGGCGCTGCCGGGCATCGTCGCCGGTTCGATCTTCACCTTCTCGCTGACGCTCGGCGATTACATCATCCCGCAGATCATCGGCACCTCGCGTCTGTTCATCGGCCAGGCGGTCTATTCGCAGCAAGGCACCGCCGGCAACATCCCGCTCGCCGCCGCCTTCACCGTGGTGCCGATCGTCATCATGGGCTTCTATCTCTGGGGCGCCAAGCGCATGGGGGCCTTCGATGCGCTCTGATGGTTCCCAGTCGGCTCCGCTCGGCCTGAAGATTGCCGCCGCCTGCGGGCTGCTGTTCCTGCACCTGCCGATCCTGCTGATCTTCGTCTATGCCTTCACCACCGAAGAGAAGAGTTTCGTCTGGCCGCCGCCAGGGCTGACGACGCAGTGGTTCGCCGTGACCTGGAACCGGCCAGATGTCTGGCAGGCGCTGTCGCTGTCGGTCAGGGTGGCCGCGATTTCGACGGCGATCGCGCTCATCCTCGGCACGCTCTGTTCGGCGGCGGTGTCGCGGACAAGATTCTTCGGCCGCGAAACCATCTCGCTGCTGGTCATCCTGCCGATCGCGCTGCCCGGCATCATCACCGGCATTGCGCTGCGCTCGGCCTTTTCGCTGGCCGACATCCCGTTCTCGTTCTGGACGATCGTGCTTGGCCACGCCACCTTCTGCGTGGTCGTCGTCTACAACAACGCCGTCGCCCGTTTCCGCCGCACTTCCGGTTCGATGATCGAGGCCTCGATGGATCTCGGCGCCGACGGTTTTCAGACCTTCCGCCATGTCGTGCTGCCCAACATCGCCACGGCGCTGCTTGCCGGCGGCATGCTGGCCTTCGCGCTGTCCTTCGACGAGGTCATCGTCACCACCTTCACCGCCGGCCAGCAGCAGACGCTGCCGATCTGGATGCTGGAAGAACTGATCCGTCCGCGCCAGCGCCCGGTCACCAATGTCGTTGCCATGGTCGTCATGCTGGTGACGTTGCTGCCGATCCTTGCCGCTTATTACCTCACCCGTGACGGCGACCAGATCGCTGGAAGCGGGAAATGAAAAACAGCGAATAGGGAGTAGCGAATAGGGATCGACGGTCAAACCCTACTCGCTTTCAGCTACTCGCTACTCGCTTCTGTAAAGGGAGAAACCTTATGGACACCCAGATGCTGATCGGCTCGAAATTCGAGAAGGGCACCGAGACCGAGGAGCCGATCCTCAATCCAAAGACCGGGGCGACCATCCTCAACCTGCCCGAGGCCAGCCAGGCGCAGATCGAGGCGGCGGTCACTGCTGCCGAACAGGCGTTCGTCTTGTGGTCGCGCACCACGCCGGCGCAGCGCTCCGGCTATTTGCTGAAGATCGCCGACCGCATCGAAGCCGACGCGAAGGAGTTCGCCACGCTCGAGGCGCTCAACTGCGGCAAGCCGATCAACGCCGTGCTCAATGACGAAATCCCGGCGATCGTCGATTGCTACCGCTTCTTCGCCGGCGCCGTCCGTTCGATGCCGGGCGTCGTCGCTGGCGAATACATTCCCGGCCACACCTCGATGGTCCGTCGCGATGCCATTGGCATCGTCGCTTCCATCGCGCCGTGGAACTATCCGCTGATGATGATGGCCTGGAAGCTGGCGCCGGCGATCGCCGGCGGCAACACCGTCGTCTTCAAACCGTCCGAGCAGACACCGCTGACGGCGCTGAAGCTGGCAAAAATCCTTGCGGACATCCTGC
>NZ_RZQP01000273.1:0-7482 GCF_003998165.1 Mesorhizobium sp. M7A.F.Ca.US.007.01.2.1
CCCTTGAAGTCGAGCACGCCGATCATTTCGCGGCCGGTCGATTTGTTGAATTCCTCGACCTCCGGCATCGGCTCGGTGAGCAGATACATATGTTCCATGGCCAGAACCGGCAGTTCGACGCCGACCATGCGGCCGATCTCGCGCGCCCACAGGCCGCCGCAATTGACGACATGCTCGGCCTTCACCGTGCCCTGTTCGGTGACGACATTCCAGGTGCCGTCGACCTCCTGCGTCAATTCCACGACGCGGTTGCGCAGCACGATCTCGGCGCCGAGTTTTTTCGCCGCCTTTGAATAGGCGATGGTGGTGCCGGACGGGTCGAGATGGCCTTCGACCGGATCCCACATGGCGCCGACGAAATTGGTCTCGTCCATCAGCGGGAACATCGCCTTGGCTTCGGAAGGGGTGATCAGCTCTGTGTCCATGCCGAGATAGCGGCCCTTGGCGTGGGCAAGGCGCAGGAAGTCCATGCGCTCGGGCGTGTCGGCCATCATCACGCCGCCGGTCAAATGCAGCGAGCAGGACTGGCCGGATATCTCCTCGATCTCCTTGTAGAGCTGCACCGTATAGGCCTGCAGCTTGGCGACGTTGGGGTCGCCGTTCAGCGTGTGGAAGCCGCCCGCCGCGTGCCAGGACGAGCCGGATGTGAGTTCAGAGCGCTCGATCAGCATGATGTCGGTCCAGCCGGCCTTGGCCAGGTGGTAGAGAACCGAGCAGCCGACGACGCCGCCGCCGATGACAACCGCTTTTGCGTGAGATTTCATCAAGATAGGTCCGCTTTTGGAGAGATTGAATCGGGGGAGTGGGGCGTGCCTGTTTCGCGACGGCTGCGTGTTTCGTGAATGGCTTCCCCCACTCCGTCGCTGCTTCGCAGCGCCACCTCTCTCCCCTCCGGAGGGAGAGGAAGGGCGCCAGCCTGGATAAGCTCGCGCCTTTCCTCTCGCCCGTCGATCGGGGGAGAGGTGGCGAGCGCAGCTCGACGGAGTGGGGGTCGACCGTTCATCAACAATACTGCCGATCAAAAATCGGTCGGCGCGCCGCCTTCGGACCGGCGCTTGGCGACGAAGGCGTTGAGTTCCTCGCGGATGGCCGGGTCCATGTAAGGCTCCTCATAGGACGCCAGCCGCTCCTTCCAGACCTTGTTGGCCTTTTCGAGCGCCGTCGGCGAGCCGGCTTCCGCCCAGGTCTCGTAATTGCGCCAGTCGGAGAGGATCGGCGAGTAGAAGGCGGTCTTGTAGCGGTCCTGCGTGTGCTGGGTGCCGAAGAAATGGCCCCCGGGGCCGACCGACTGGATGGCGTCGAAGCCGAGTGCCTCTTCGGAAAGGTCGAGCGGGGTCAGGAATTCGGCCACCATCTGCAGCAGGTCAATGTCCAGAATGCTCTTCTCGTAGGAGCAGCGCAGGCCGCCTTCGAGCCAGCCGGCGGCATGCATCATCAGGTTGCCGCCGCCCTGGATGGCGCCCCACAACGAGAACACGCTTTCATAAGCCGCCTGCGCGTCGACCGTGTTGGCGGCGCAGGTGTTGGAGGTGCGGTAGGGGATGTTGTAGCGGCGGGCAAGCTGGCCGCCGACGAGCTGCGCCTTCATGTATTCCGGCGTGCCGAACGCCGGTGAACCGGACTTCATGTCGACATTGGAGGTGAAGCCGCCATATCCGACGGGGGCGCCCTTGCGCACCATCTGGGCGAAGGCAATGCCGGCAAGCGCCTCCGCGTTCTGCTGCACCAGTGCGCCGGCGATGGTGACAGGCGCCATCGCACCCGACAGGGTGAACGGCGTCACGACGACGACCTGGCCCTTGCTCGACATCTGGATGATGCCTTCCATCATCGGCACATCGAGTTTCAGCGGCGAATTCGTGTTGATGATGGTGAAGACGGACGGCTCTTCGAGCATCTGCTCGTGGCTGATGCCGCGCGCGATCCTGGCGATCTCGATGCCGTCGACATTGCGTTCCTTGCCGAGCGAATAGATGTGGAACACCTTGTCGGTGAGCACACTGAGATCGCGGATGCATTCGAGATGGCGGACGGATGGATGGATATCGGTCGGCTCGACCGGGTAGCCGCCCGTGCAGTTCAGAATGTTGTGCATCTGCGCGAGCTTGAGGAAGTTGCGGTAGTCCTGCTGGTTGCCGGGCCGGCGGCCGCGATCGATGTCGGAGCAATTGGGCGCCGACGCCATCATCGAGACGATCACATTGTTGCCGCCGAAGCGCACATTGTGCGCAGGATTGCGGGCATGGATGGTGAATTCCGACGGGCAGTGCGACACCAGGTCGAGGATCATGTCGCTGTCGAAGCGCACCCGCTCTGAGCCGTCACGCACGTCGGCGCCATGCGCCTTCATGATGCTGCGGGCCTCGTCATGCAGCACGTCGACGCCGATTTCCCGCAGCACGCGCAGGGAAGCGAGGTGAATCGATTCCAGCTCGTCGTCGGAGACCAGCCTGGTTGGCGCCAGAGGGTTCTTCAACTGGCGAAAAGCCGGCTGCTCGAACGCGGCCGAGCCGCCGGCGCGCTTTCCAGCGCGGCCGCCGCGACGGGCGCGGTCGGTGGCCAATGCCGGTTCTGAGGGTTGTAGGGCGGCGGTCATGATGGTCCTCGTGGGATGCGATAGCGGGCGGCATAATGGACCGGCGGCTGTCCGGCCATTGCGGAGGCGACGACCACTAGGGCGAGGGAAGCGACATGCCGGAACGGCAGGTGCCCGGCCGCGACATCGGCGTGATCAGGTTGCCGCGTTGGAGCAAGCGGATTTCGGTGGCCGGCCCTTTCCTTCCGGGGATCGAACCGATAGCTACTTGGCTTGCCGGCCTGATGGCCAGCAGTTCATCTGGATGGCAGCATGGTCGCGACCGGCTCGAGCGAAGGCGAAGCAGGAACGCAATGGGCAGCGCTTGCCGGCGTCACCGCGGCACTTGCCATGTTTGGCGCCGCGCAAGGGCTGAGCTCGCCGCTGTTCACATTGCTGATGCAGAAGCAAAGCATGTCGCCGGCGCTGATCGGCCTGTCGGCGGCGATGATGCCGCTCGGGCTGATCCTGTCGGCTTCCTTCGTGCCGGCGGCGGTGCGGCTGGTCGGCGGGCGCAACCTGGCGGTCGGCTGCTCGCTGATCGGCGCGCTCTGCTTCCTGGGCATCGGCTATCTGCAGGACTGGGTGGCGTGGTTCGTCATCCGCTTCATCATCGGCGTGGTCATCAATCCGCTTTATATCCTTGGCGAGGTGTGGGCGCTGTCGCTGGCACCGCCGTCGCGGCGCGGCAGGGTGATGGGCGTGTTCAACACGCTGATGGGCGCCGGTTATGCCGCCGGACCATTCGCGCTGACCCTGCTCGGTACGTCGGGCTGGGCGCCTTTCATGGTCGGCGTCGCCGGCTTCGCGCTCTGCGCGGTGATCCTGCACGCCGTCTCGTCAAAGCTCACCGGCTTCGAGGATGACGGCCAGCCTGCCAGCGGCCTTGTCGGGTTTGCCAAAATGGCGCCGGCGCTGCTGCTTGCCGTGCTTGTCTCGGCGGCGGTCCAGCAGAGCACCTATGCGCTGGTCCCGGTCTTCGGCGCCAGCTATGGCCTGGCGGAAGCCGTTCTGGCCTCGCTGGTGATGGCGCTTTCCCTCGGCAACATCCTGCTGCAGATACCACTCGGCCTTCTGGCGGAGCGTTTTGGCGGCCGCGCCATGATCATCGTCTGCGCACTGGCAACAACCGTTTGCGCGCTTTTGCTGCCTCTGCTGATCACAACGCCGTTGATCTGGGTGGTGCTGCTGGTGATGGGCGCGGTCGGTTACGGCGTCTACACCATGGCATTGGTCGAACTCGGCAGCCGGTTCAAGGGCTCTGTGCTGGTCGCCGGCAACGCTGCCTTTGCGCTGATGTGGGGCGTTGGTGGCATCGTCGGCCCACCCGGTGCGGGCCTGCTCATGCAAGGCATCGGCCCACTTGGGCTGCCGGTGGTTATTGCCGCTCTCGACGCGGTGCTGGTGATGTTCGCGCTGTACCGCTCATCCATGCGCCGAGCTTCCTGATAAGCCCAACCTCCTGACAGGCCCAGCCTCCTGACAGGCCCAGCCTCCTGACAGGCACTGTCTGGAGCAAGCAGTTTTCGCCCGCCAGGGGCTTACCTCTGCGCAACTCAATCGCTAATCCTGCAGCCCGACAGCGGTGCGTACATGAATTTGGTTGAATCGAACAAGGACGAGACGATGCAATGGGCGGCGATCACCGGTGTGATCGCGACCGTCTCGGTGTTCGCCATCGCGCAAGGGTTGTCCTATCCGCTGCTGAGTTTCATCCTGCAGCGCCAGGGCGTTTCGCCAGCGATGATCGGCTTGTCGGCGGCCATGACGCCGATTGGCTTCATTCTGTCATCGCCGTTGATCCCGGCGCTGGCCCGCCGATTCGGGGCAGGGCGCACCGCGCTCACCTGTGCGGCCCTTTCGGCTGTCGTGCTGGCGCTGATCGGCTGGACGCAAAATGTCTATTTGTGGTTTCCCCTGCGCTTCCTGATCGGCGTCGTGACCAATCCGCTCTATGTGCTGAGCGAGATCTGGGTGATCGCGCTGGCACCGCCGGCCCGACGCGGCCGCGTCATGGGTGTCTATTCGACGATCATCTCGGCCGGTTTCGCGACCGGGCCACTGTGCCTGCTTGCAGTCGGCACTGAGGGCTGGCCGCCCTTCCTCGTCGGCATTTTCGCCTTCGTGCTGTGTGGCATTTGCCTGGCCTCGGTGCTGCCGCGTTTGCCCAAGGTCGACGAGGCCGGGCACCAGGTTTCCGTCCTGGGTTTCGTGCCGCTGGCGTGGCTGCTTTTGTTCGCCGTCATAGTCGCCGCCGGCTTCGAACAGGGTGCGTTGGCGTTGCTGCCGGTCTATGGCACCCATCACGGCATCACCGAAACCCGCATGTCGGCGCTGCTGTCGGTGATGATCGCCGGCAACATCGCCATGCAGGTGCCGCTCGGCCTTTTGGCGGAAAGGCTTTCCGCGCGCCTGGTGCGGCTTGCCTGCGTCGCGATCACGGTGCTCGGCTGCGTCCTGCTTCCGCTTCTCATCGAGTCGCCGCTGATCTGGCCAATGATCTTTGTCTGGGGCGCGGTTTCCTACGGCATCTACACAATGTCGATCATCGAGCTCGGCGAACGCTTCACCGGCTCCGCACTGGTCGCCGGCAATGCGGCCTTTTCCTTGATGTGGGGCGTCGGCGGCATCGCCGTGCCGCCGCTGGCGGGGGGCGCCATGGATGTTATGGGCGCCGGCGGACTGCCGATCACGCTTGGGCTGCTGTGCCTGGCGCTGGCCATTGCGAGCCTCGCTGGTCGGCGGAAAGCCTCAATTGTGCGCTGAACATGGTGAATATCGACGGCCTGTCGGCGTTGGCTTTTTCAAAGCAACGCGTTTATCGGAGACCTCATGACCAAGCCTGCCACCCAGACGCCGAATTCCGCCCCCACGACCGACGATCCCTTTCTCTGGCTGGAGGACAGGACAGCCAAGCAGTCATTGGACTGGGTACATCGCCAGAACGAGATCACGGTTGGCGAATTGCAGGGCGATCCGTCCTATCAGGCGTCGTTCCAGACCGCGCTCGATCTGATGACGGCCGAGGACAACATCGCGGTCGGCGCGGCAAAAGCCGGCCATGTCTACAATTTCTGGCAGGACAAGACCAATGTGCTCGGCCTCTGGCGCCGCACGACCGTCGCTTCCTACAAGACCGAGAAGCCCGACTGGGAAACGATCATCGACTTCGACCAGCTTGCGGCGGAGGAAGGGATAAAATGGGTTTTTGGCGGCGCCAGCCGGCTCTATCCCGACTTCAACCTTTGCCTTGTCTCGATGTCGCCGGATGGCGGCGACGCCAGCGAGATGCGCGAATTCGACATCGCGACCAAGTCGTTTGTCGAGGGTGGGTTTCGTGCACCCGCTTCCAAGTCGGGTTTCAGCTGGCTGGATAAGGACACCGTGATTGTTTCGGCCGCTTTCGACGAGGCCGACAAGACCGAGTCCGGCTATCCGCGAATCATAAAGCTGTGGAAGCGCGATACCAAGCTGGAAGACGCAACGCCGATCTTCGAGGCGCAGAAAGAGGATCTCGCCGTTGGTGCCGCTGTCGAGTACGACGGTGACAGACGCTATCTGGTCCTGGCTCGAACGCTGAATTTCTTCGCTTCGCACATCTTCCTTCGGCTGCCTTCCGGCGAAAACAAACAGCTGCCGCTACCGGACGACATGACCGATACGGCAATATTCAGGGATCAGCTCGTGTTCGGCGTGCGCAGTGCATGGACGGCGCCCGACGACACGGTTTGCAAGCCCGACGGTCTTTATTCGCTGGACCTGGCGCGCTGGGTCGAGACCGGCGCGATCGGGCCTGTCGAAACCTTGTTCGAGCCGGCCTATCGCGTTTCCATAGCCGGCATTGCCCGCACGCGGGACCGGCTGTTCGTCAGCCTGATGGACAATGTGCGCGGCAAAGTTGTCGTCTGCGAGCGCATGGATGGCAACTGGTCGCTGAAACCGGTGGCGCTGCCCGAAAATGGCAATGTCGGCATCAGTCATGCCGAGCAGTTCGGCTCGAGTGTGTCCTTCTCCTTCACCGATTTCCTGACCCCGAGTTCGATCATCTGGTCCGACGACAATGGCGAGACGCTCGCCACCGTGAAGTCGCAGCCGGCGCGTTTCGATGCCTCGCCGCTGATCTCGGAACAGTTCGAGGCGCGCTCCAAGGACGGCACGATGATCCCCTATTTCGTCGTCAGGCGGCGCGACCAGAAAGGTCCGGTGCCGACGCTGCTTTACGGCTATGGCGGCTTCGAAGTGCCGCTGCTGCCCGGCTATGCCGGCGTGCGTGGTAAGCTGTGGCTGGAGAAAGGCAATGCCTATGTGCAGGCATGCATCCGCGGCGGCGGCGAGTTCGGCCCAGCCTGGCATCAGGCGGCGCTCAAGGGCAATCGCCAGAACGGATTCGACGATTTCGCAGCGGTCGCGCAGGACGTCGTCAAGCGCGGCATCGCGACAGCAAGCTCGCTCGGCATCCAGGGTGGTTCGAATGGCGGCTTGCTGACCGGCGTTTCCTTGACGCAGCATCCCGAGCTTTTCGGCGCCGTCATCATCGAGGTGCCGCTGCTCGACATGCTGCGTTACGCCGAATTGCCGCCTGGAGCCTCGTGGATGGCCGAATATGGCGATCCGTCGAAACCCGAAGACGCGAAGTGGCTTTCAGCCTACTCGCCCTACCAGCATGTCGACGCCGCTGCCGCCTATCCGCCTGTGCTGCTGACCACATCGACCGCTGACGATCGGGTCCATCCCGGCCATGCGCGCAAGATGGCCGCCCGCTTGCAGGAAGCCGGCCATGCGAGGACGCTGTTCTTCGAGGAGACCGAGGGCGGCCATGGCGGGCGTGGCGACCGCCGGCCGCAGGCGGCGCAGACGGCGATGAAATATGTCTTCCTGCAAAGGGCGCTGACAGCCAAGGCCTAGAG
>NZ_RZQP01000274.1:0-7464 GCF_003998165.1 Mesorhizobium sp. M7A.F.Ca.US.007.01.2.1
CTATGCGGTGTCGGGGCTGGGTGCGGAGGCGTGGCTCGACCGGCTGCTCGCCTGCCGATTGCCGAAGGCGGGGCGGGCCGGCCTGGCGCCGATGCTCGGCCATGACGGACGGCTGAAGGGCGACCTCACCGTCTTCAACTGGGGCGGCGGCTCTTATTGGCTGATGGGCTCCTACTATCTCCGGGAATTCCATATGCGCTGGTTCGAGAGCCATGCGGCGGAGGGCGTCACCATCGCCGACCTCTCCGACACGATGAGCGGCTTCCTGCTCACGGGGCCGAATGCGCGGGAGATTCTGGAGCGCACGACGCATCAGGATGTTTCCGGCGCAGCATTGCCGTTCATGGCCTGTGGCGCATTCGACATCGGTATGGTGCAGGCACGTGTGGCGCGGCTGTCGATCGCGGGCGAACTCGGCTTCGAAATCAGTTGCCCCGTGACCATGCACGCCACGTTGCGCGACACGCTGCTGGCTGCGGGCGAGGATCTGGGCCTTGCTGAAATCGGCTACTATGCGCTCAATGCGCTGCGGCTGGAGAAGAGCTTTGGCATCTGGTCGCGTGAATTCACGCAAGGCTATACGCCGGGCCAGACCGGTCTCGACCGCTTCATCGCTTTCGGCAAGAGCGACTTCATCGGCCGCGAAGCAGCGTTGAAACAGCGGGAGGCCGGCAGCGGCCAATGCCTGGTGACGCTGGAAATCGATGCGCTCGACGCCGATGCCAGCGGTTTTGAGCCTGTCTGGCATCAGGGCCGACGCGTCGGCTTCGTCACCTCGGGCGGCTATGGCTATACGGTCGGCAAGAGCCTGGCGCTGGCTCTGGTCGACCGCGATTTCGCGGGCGAGGGCACCGCGCTCTCCGTGCATGTCGTGGGTGAGGAACGGCCGGCGCGTGTCGTCGCGGCCTCGCCCTACGATCCCCTGGGCAAGGCAATGCGGCAATGAGGAGGATTTCCGATGGTCGATGACGCGGCACGGGACGGCAGGCGCGAGCGCCGGCGTGGACGCACGGGCGAGGCCGGTAGCGAAAGCAGCCGCCGTCCCAATTACCATTCGCTGAAGAACCCGTTCCTGCCGCAGCCGATCTTTTCGGACGACCAGGCGGCTTCGATCCACGACACGGCGCTGCGGGTGCTGGAAGAGCTCGGCATCAAGGTGCTGCTGCCGCAAGCGCGTGAGCATTTTGCCAATGCCGGCGCCCTGGTCGATCCAGACACCGACATGGTGCGCATCGGCCGTGACATGGTGACGGCGGCACTCGCCTCGGCGCCGAAGTCGATCCACGCTTACGCCGGTTCGCGCGCCCGCGATCTGACGCTGGAGCTCGGCTCGATGACCTTCCTGGCCGGGTGCGGGGCGCCGAACGTCACCGATCTCGAGCGCGGCCGGCGGCCGGGAACACTGGCGGATTTCGAGGATCTGATGCGGCTGGTGCAGCATTTCGATGTGCTGCATATGCTGGGGCCCTGCATCGAACCGCAGGATGTCGACAACCGCTTTCGGCACTATGCCGTCAACCGCGCGCAGTTGACGCTGTCGGACAAGCTCCCGTTCGTCTTCGCGCGCGGAACGCCGCAAGTCGAGGACGGGTTCGAGATGCTGCGGCTGGCGCGCGGCTTGTCGGAAGAGGAGTTTCTGGCAAGCGCGCATTGCTACACCGTCATCAACACCAACTCGCCGCGTCAGCTCGACATTCCGATGGCGCAAGGCATCATCGATTTCGCTCGCGCGGGGCAGGTCTCCGTCATCACGCCGTTCTGCCTGGCGGGCGCCATGGCGCCGATAACGGTCGCCGGCGCGCTGACGCTGCAGCATGCCGAAGCGCTGGCCGGGCTGACGCTGGCGCAGATCGTGAGGCCGGGTGCGCCGGTCGTCTACGGCTCGTTCTCCTCCAATGTCGACATGAAATCCGGCGCGCCCGCCTTCGGCACGCCCGAGCACGTCAAGGCGACGCTGGGCGCCGGCCAACTGGCGCGCTTCACCGGGCTGCCTTGGCGGTCCGGCGGCGGCAGTGCGGCCAACATCTCCGACGCACAGGCCGCGCACGAGACGCAGTTCGCGCTGTGGGGCTCGGTGCTGGCCGGGGCGACGATGTGCATCCATGCTGCCGGCTGGCTGGAGGGCGGCCTCAGTGTCTCCTTCGAGAAACTGATCACCGACATCGAGGCGCTGCAGACGGTGGCTGAACTTTGTGCTGCGACGCCCGGCGACACCGACACGATTGGTTTCGAAGCTATCGCCGAGGTGCAGCCGGGCGGGCATTTCTTCTCGGCCGGCCACACCATGGCGCGCTATCGCACCGCCTTCTATGAACCGCTGGTGGCCGACTGGTCGAATTTCGGCAACTGGACGCAAAGCGGCTCGAAGACGGCGAGCGAGCGCGCCACCGGCGTCTGGAGGCGGGTGCTTGCCGATTTCGCGCCGCCGACCTCGGCCGTCGCCACATCAGGCGTGCTGGACGAGTTCATCGCGCGGCGCACGGCAGAGGGCGGAGCAGCGCCGGTGTCTTGAGGCTGGCTCCCGCTGATCGCCCTGGTTGTGGCGTGATCCGGAACCTATAGCGCCTCCCGCGCATTCAAGGCTGCGGCCGGTGCACTGCGCACCGGTGTGCTGTTTGAGGGGAGGACGACATGGGTTTCGACCAGTATCACGAACCGCCTGAAGAACTGTCGCAGGAGGTGCGGACCTTTGCCCGCATGATCACCTCGCTGATCGAGGAGGCGGAAGCGATCAGCTGGTACGAACAGCGCATGTCGGTGGAGAAGGACCCGCAGGCGCGCGCCATCATGAAGAACGCGCAGGGCGAGGAGTTCAAGCATTTCGGCATGGATCTCGAATTCCTGCTGCGCCAGAAGAAGGACTGGCGCGCGGAACTGAAGGAAATCCTGTTCACCACGGGCGACATCGTCAAGGCCGGGGAGCGGGGCGAGAAGAAGGTGGACTAGGGTATGTCGATATTCAGGTGAGGCCGGCCTGCAAACGACGGCTTTCTGCGCTTCCGGTGCTCACGGACCCGAATGTCCGCTCCGCTCCGGTTCTCAAAAGCCATCATTTTCGGCTCGGCCTGACCTGAATCTCAACACACCCTGGCTCAGCGTTTGACAAATTCGCCAGGTCCTGCTGCTGCGATTAATCGCTGTCGCGCGCGACCAGTTCCAGCGGCCAGACCTCGCGGATGATCCGCGGACCCTCCGGGCCGGCGAAGGCGGGAAGCGACGCCAGCAGCATTTCCGCGAGCCGTTGTCCCATCGGCTCCAGCGCCGGGCGGAAGGCGGTCAGGGCTGGCGAGAAATAGCGGCAGAGCGGCGTGTCGACGATGACGGTCACTGCCATGTCGTGACCCGGCCTGATACCCATCTCTGCCAGCGCCTTGCAGCCGCCCAGCGCCATCGCGTCATTGTTGAAGATGATGGCGGTCGGCGGAGCCTTGGAGCGCATCACCTGCGGCGTCACCCCGTAGCCGCCGGCCTCGTTGATGAAGCCGGACGCGATCAGCTCGGGGTCTACCTCGATGCCGTGCCGCCGCAAGGCCTTGCGATAGCCGACCAAAAACAGATAGCCGAAATTAAGGTCGAGCGACGGGCGGACGGCGGCGATGCGGCGGTGGCCGCGCGCCACGAGGCGGTCGACCGCGTCGGCGCCGGCCTTCTCGAAATCGAGGTCGAGGGAAGGGTAGGACTTGGTTCCGGAGCGGCTGCGGCCGAGCGTGGCGAAGGGAAAGCCGGCCTGGGTGAGATAGTCGATGCGTTCATCCTCGCGCCGCGTCCAGGCCAGCAGCACCGCATCGGCGCGGCGCGTCTCGACGACGCGGCGCAGGCGCTCCTGCTGGTAGTCGCCCGGCGCGCCCATGACCACGGTCAGGTCGAGCCCGCTTTCCGCAAGCCTGGCCTGCAGCCCGATCAGGAACGGAATGAAGAACGGCTCGCCATATTGCTGGTCGCCCGGATGCGGCTGCAGCATGAAGGCGATCGAATGGGTGGCGCCTTGCCGCAGACTGCGGCCGGACTGGTTCGGCGAATAGTTGAGCGTCCTGGCCGCCTCGAGCACGCGCTGGCGCGTGTCGGCATTGACGTCGGCGCGGCCGTTCAGCGCCCGCGACACCGTGCCGATCGAAATGTTCAGGTGACGGGCAAGGTCATGAATGCTGGATGCCAAGTGACTGTACTCCCCTTGCTTGGCTAGCACCGGTAGCCGCTCAGGCCAAGGCGACAGGACGATTTTCACGAGCGGCCAATTGACATTCTACGCCTTCGGGTGTGTTCTCGTAAACGTTTACGGAAAAACGTTTACGGTCATGCCGTGGATGCCGTGACGATCGGTCTGGAGGGACCGAGCGGAGGAGGAGCGCCGGATGATCAATGCCGTCCTGGTCGGTTGCGGAGCGATGAGCAAGGCCTGGCTCGATGCCGCGCAGCAAGTCGACGGGCTCGCCATTGTCGGCCTTGTGGATCTCGATGCCGACAGGGCACGGGCGAGGGCGCAAGAATACGGCCTCACCAATGCCGTCATCGGCAGCAATCTCGACGCCGTCCTCGATCAGATCAAACCGCAAGCGGTGTTCGATGTCGTGGTTCCCGCCGCCCGGCGCGCGGTCGCGCTGTCCGCCTTTGCGCACAATTGCCATCTGCTGACGGAAAAGCCGCTCGCCGACAGTCCGGAAAATGCGCGCGCCATCGTCGAGGCCGCGCGCCGCGCCGGGCGCATCCATGCGGTCGTGCAGAACCGCCGCTATGTCGCCAATGTCAGGCGCATCCGGAGGTTCCTGGACTCCGGCGCCATCGGTGCGCCGACCAGCATCCACGCCGACTTCTTCGTCGCGCCGCATTTCGGCGGTTTTCGCGAGGAGATGACCCATGTGCTGCTGCTCGACATGGCGATCCACACCTTCGACGCCGCTCGCTACATGGTGAATGGCGAGCCGGCCGGCGTCTATTGCCAGGAATGGGAGCCGGCCAGTTCCTGGTACAGGCAGGGATCTTCGGCCAGCGCCGTCTTCGATCTCGGCGACGGCAAGGTCTTCACCTACGCCGGCAGCTGGTGCGCGGCCGGCTTCCGCACCAGTTGGGAAAGTGCATGGCGCATCGTTGCCGAGCGCGGCAGCCTCATCTGGGACGGTCATGACGATTTGAGGGCAGAAGCAGTGATGCCGGGCCGCGAGGGAATGTTCGACAAAACCCAGCCGATCGAGGTGCCGCCGCTCGATGCGTCCGATCGCGTCGGCGGCCATCTCGGCATTCTCCAGGATTTCATGCACGCCATCGAGACCGGCACCGAGCCGGAAACGCGCGGCGGCGACAACATCAAGAGCCTGGCCATGGTTTTTGGCGCCATCGAAAGCGCCGAGACCGGCCGCCGCGTGACAATCGCAGAGGAAGCACAATGACGCCGAACCCGCTTCTCGACATCCGGATCGGCACCATGGTGCGGGCCAATCTCGACGACCCGGCGGCTTACATCAAGCAGATCCTGCCGCTCGGCTTCGAGAGCATCCAGCCCTTCTTCTGGCAGACGCTTGGCGGCAAGGATTTGCCGCGGCTGGCCGGCCAGATCCGCGAGGCGATCGGCGATGCCGACGTCACCGTGTCCTCGCTCGGCGTGTTCGGCAATCCGCTGGAAGACGGCGAGGTCGATCGCGGCGTGCTCAAGGCCTGGGAGACGGTCATCGACAATGCGCATCTGTTCGGCACCTCGATGGTCAGCGGCTTCACCGGCCGCCTGCGCGGCAAGAAGCTGACCGACAGCCTGCCGCGCTTCAAGGAGGTCTGGGGACCGCTGGCCAGACGCGCCGCCGACAAGGGCGTGCGCATCGCCTTCGAGAACTGCGCGATGGACGGCAACTGGGCCGCCGGCGACTGGAACATCGCCCACAATCCGGACGCCTGGGAGCTGATGTTCAACGAAGTGCCGGACGACAATCTCGGGCTGGAATGGGAGCCCTGCCACCAGCTCGTCTATCTGATCGATCCGATGCCGCAGATCCGCAAATGGGCGCCGCGCATCTTCCACGTCCACGGCAAGGACGCGACGGTGCGCTGGGATGTCATCCGCGAGCATGGCGTGTTCGGCCGGCTGCCCTTCGTGCAAATGCGAACGCCGGGCTTCGGCGACAGCGACTGGACGCGGGTGATCAGCGAATTGCGGCTGGCCGGCTACAAGGGGGCCATCGATATCGAAGGTTGGCACGACCCGGTCTATCGCGGCGACCTCGAGATCACCGGCCAGGTGCGGGCGCTGGAATATCTCAAACAATGCCGGGGAGGGGCCAGCTACCTGCCGAACCCGATGTGAGGATCGGCCGGCGGGAGGAGCCGGCCGGGATGTCTGCAACGCACATTGCCGAAGCGAATGTCGAAACCCCTCGCTTGCGAGGACAAAAAGGGAGGATAAGTGCATGAGCATGACGATGAGAAGGACAGTTCTGCGCTCGACCGTCGTGGCCGCCGCCACGGTGCTTGCCGCTGCGATCTCCACCTTGCCCGCGCAGGCGCTCGACGCCAAATGGTGCAAGGACGTCCACATCCGTTTCTTCGTCGGCGGCGCCGAGGGCGACGCTTTCGGCACCATCGTCTACAATGGCGCCAAGCAGGCAGAGGCCGATCTGGGGCCGAAGGTCGACTACATCTTCTCCCAGTGGGACATCGAAAAGATGGTTCAGCAACTGCGCGAGGCCGTCGCGGTCAAGCCCAACGGCATCGCCATGATGGGCCATCCGGGCGACGCATCGATCATGCCGCTCGCCGAACAGGCGCACAAGGATGGCATCAAGATGATGTACCAGAACGTGCCTGTGCCGAAGGTGGTGGAAGCGTTCGGCGGCGGCTATGTCGGCGCCCAGCAGGAACAGCAGGGCCGCGCGCTCGGCGCCGAGGCGTTCAAACTGGGCAAGCTGAAGGCCGGCGACAAGGCGATCATGATCGGTCCGTTCGAAAACGAAAGTCGCGGCGCGCGCGAACGTGGCACGGTGGCGGCGCTCAAGGAAGCCGGCGTCGAGGTCATCCAGTTGTCCTCACCGCCGAGCGGCGAATGGGCGTCCGATCCCAACCTGGCCATTCCGGTGATCACCGCGGCGCTGCTCAACAATCCCGACGTCAAGGCGGTCGGCTATCCCGGCGGGCAGATGCTCGGCAATGTCTCGACCTATATGCAGGCGGCCGGACGCAAGGCGGGCGAGATCTTCAATTTCGGCTTCGACACCAGCCCGCAGATCGTCGAGGGTTTCAAGGGCGGCTGGGTGCAATTGACCGCCGACCAGCAGCCGTTCCTGCAGGGCTATCTGCCGATCCTCAGCCTCTGCCAGCAGGTTGTGCTGGGGCTGGCGCCGATGAATGTCGACACCGGCGCCGGCTTCGTCACGCCCGAAAATTACGAGATCGTCGCTGAGCTCGCCAAGCAGGCGCTGCGCTGACCTCCCAAGCCGCCGGCCGGGATCTCAGGCCCCGGCCGGCGGGACCGCTGGCGACGAC
>NZ_RZQP01000275.1:0-7460 GCF_003998165.1 Mesorhizobium sp. M7A.F.Ca.US.007.01.2.1
TGATGATGCAGTCGATCATCGCCAACAAGCTGAAGCAATGCCGCCCCGACATCCTGGTCCGCCCGGCAGTGTCGAGATACCGGGTCCTCGATTTCCTGAAGATCGACGCGCTGATGAACGAGACGGTGGATATCAAGGACGAACTGAAGCGGCAGGTGGAGAAGGCGGTGGAGGCGAGGAATAGCGCCGCCATCAAGGGGAGACGGGGCAAGCAGGTCGGGTGAGGATGCATCTCCCCATTCGATCTGAAAGGCTCCAACCGATTACGACTTAGCCGCCACCGGCGCATACTCCAGCGCCACAACGCCGTTGCTGAACGGCGTGGCCGAAATCAGTTCGAGCGACACCGGTTCGCCGCCTGGGAACAGCGGCTTGCCTTGGCCGACGGTGCCGGGATAACTGAGCAGCCTGACGCGGTCGACCAGGCCATGGCGCAGCAATTCCTGCGCGACGCTGAGGCTGCCATGCACATAGATGTTGCCGCCGCTGCCTTGCTTCAGCGTCCTGACCGCTTCCGGCAGCGGTCCCTTCAGCAATTCGGCAGGCTTCCAGTCGAGCGCCTTCAGGCTGTTCGACGCGACATATTTCGGCAGCGCGTTGAACCGTTCGGCAAAATCTCCGGTTTCCGTCGGCCAGGAGCCGGCAAAGATCTCATAGGTCGTGCGCCCCAAAAGCATGGCGCCGGTGTCGGCAAGCTCGTCCTCCTTGAACCTGTTCATCTCGTCGTTCCAAGTCATGCTTGGCAGCTTCTCGACCTCGGCAATGCCATCGACGCTGATGAATTCGGTGACGATAAGTTTTCGCATGGCGTTCTCCTTCTTCGCTCAAAGGACGGACCGCGCAGGGTCATTGCGACACGCTTCGTGAAAAATATCACTGTGCGGGCGGAGGCGCCGCGTTCAAGGGGAGACAGCGGAAGAGGACAAGGGTGAGCCCTGGTGAAACGCAGGGCTGGCCGGTAAACCCGTAACCCCACCGCTCGTCTTCAGTCCTTCGCCCGCTCCACATAAGCCCCATCCGCCGTCATCACCACCACGCGGGTGCCCGGCGCGATGTGGGGGGGCACCAGGGTGCGCACGCCGTTGGACAGCACGGCCGGCTTGTAGGACGACGAGGCCGTCTGTCCCTTGGTCGTCGGCTCGGTTTCCACCACTTCGAAGGTGGCGCGCTGCGGCAGCACCAGGGAAATGGCAATGCCGTTGAACTGCGACACCTGCACGGCCATGCCTTCCAGCAGGTAAGGTGCCATGTCGCCGACCACGGCTTCCGACACCGCCACCTGGTCGTAGGTTTCCGGGTTCATGAAGTGAAAGCCTTCGCCGTCGCGGTAGAGGAAGGTGTGCTCGCGCTCTTCGACATAGGCGCGCTCGACCTGCTCGGTGGTGCGGTAGCGTTCCGAAACCTTCACCCCGTCGCCGATGCGGCGCATGTCGAGCTGCGTTACCGGCGTGCCCTTGCCTGGGTGGATGTTTTCGGCAAAGAGGATCACATAAAGCTTGCCGTCCTTGTCGACGACATTGCCTTTGCGGAGCGAACTGGCGATGACTTTCACCACGGTTTTAAATCCTGCAAGAAGAGTTGACTGGCGTTTGCCGGCTAGTGCGGCGCTGGATGGGGGCCTACCGCATCTTGGCCGCCGCCGCCAGCCCCCTTCCACCATGTTCCGAGCCGCATGACCGAAGCTTCGCCCTGGTGGACGCCTGACGTTCACGCCGACCGCCGCCCGCGGCTGATGCTGCGCAATGGCATCGCCGCCGGCCTGCGCGACTGGTTCGCCGCCCATGATTTCGTCGAGGTGCAAACGGCGGCGCTGCAGGTCTCGCCCGGCAATGAGGCGCATCTGGCGGCTTTCGCCACGGAAGCGGTCGGGCCGGACGGTGCAAGGGCGCCACTCTATCTCCACACCTCGCCGGAATTCGCCTGCAAGAAGCTGCTCGCCGCCGGTGAAACCAGGATTTTCAGCTTCGGTCCGGTCTATCGCAACCGCGAGCGCGGCCCCTTGCATCATCCCGAATTCACCATGCTCGAATGGTACAGGGTGGGCGAGGCCTATGAGAGCCTGATGCTGGATTGTGCGGCCTTTCTGGCGCTGGCCGCGACAAGGACAGGGGCGACTCTTTTCTCTTTCCGGGGCCGCGACTGCGATCCGTTTGCCGAGCCGGAACGACTGACGGTGGCGGACGCTTTCGCCCACTATGCCGGCATCGACCTGCTGGCCACGGTCGCCGCCGACGGCAGCACCGACCGCGACGCGCTGCACGCCGCCTTGACCTATGCCGGCCTGCGCACCGCGCCCGACGACAGCTGGGCCGATCTGTTCAGCCGGGTGATGGTGGAAAAAATCGAGCCGTTGCTCGGGCAGGGCCGCGCGACCATCCTGTGCGAATATCCCGTCGCCGAGGCGGCACTGGCGCGGCCGAGCCAGCGCGACCCGCGCGTCGCCGAGCGTTTCGAGCTCTATTGCTGCGGCGTCGAACTCGCCAACGGCTTTGGCGAACTGACCGACGCCGACGAGCAGCGCCGGCGCTTTGTTATCGAGATGGACGAGAAGCAGCGCGTCTATGGCGAGCGCTATCCGCTGGACGAGGATTTTCTCTCAGCCCTTGCCATCATGCCGCCGGCCAGCGGCATCGCACTCGGCTTCGACCGGCTGGCGATGCTGGCGACCGGCGCGCAAAAAATCGAGGACGTGATCTGGACGCCTGTCGCCTGAGGGCGGAAAGATCTGGCCTATTCGATTCCAGGGATCAAGACTGGACCGTGACCCCGAACCAAGAGACCACATGATCGGTACTGGATTTCAAGGTCAATCGGGAAGATCTACAGTGGCTGCTTCTGAAACGGTCGAAATCGCCATTGTCGGCGCCGGAGTTGTCGGGCTGGCGACGGCACTTCGCCTTGTCGCGGACGGCCGCGAAGTCCTGCTCATCGATCCGAACGAGCCGGGCTCCGGCGCGTCGTTCGGCAATGCCGGAACGATCGCCGAATATGCCTGCATGCCGGTCGGCACTCCTGCGGTGCTGCGGGCATTGCCAAAGCTGCTGCTTGATCCCGACAGCCCGTTTTCGCTGCGCTGGCCGGCGCTGCTGCAGCTGGCGCCATGGCTCGTTCGGTTCATGCGGCAATCGCTGCCGGCGGCCACCCGGGCCAATGCACTGGCGCTCGCCGGACTGCTGGCCGACGCCCTTCCAGCCTGGGAAGACATGGTCGGGGAGGCCGGGCTGGAGGACCAGATGCGCCGCAATGGCTGTCTTTACCTCTATCGCCGCTTGAGCGATTTTGCCGCTGGCGCCGGCGGCCGGGCAATGCGCGCTGGGTTTGGCATCCACCAAGAGGTCCTGACTCCCGAAGAGGTGGCGGCGCTTGAGCCGGGCCTGCCGGCGACAGCAGCGCATGGCGTGTATTTTCCCGACTCGATCAATGTCACCGATCCGGCAATGGTGATGCGGCGGTTGCTGGGCGCGGTGAGTGCCCGTGGTGCATCGGTGAAGCAGGCAGAGATCACCGGGCTGCAGGTCGAGGCTGACGGTGTGCAGCTCAGCGGACCCGGCGTTCGCATCAAGGCTGGCACGGTGGTGATCGCCGCCGGTGCACGGTCGCGCGCACTGGCCGCGCAGGCCGGCGACAGGATTCCGCTCGAGACCGAGCGCGGCTATCATCTGGAATTCCAGACCGACGCGCCGCTGCTCAACCGACCTGTCTGTCCCGTCGATCTTGGTTTCTACCTGACGCCGATGGCTGGCCGCTTGCGGGTCGCCGGCACCGTCGAACTCGGCGGCCTGGTCGCGCCGCCAAATCCGCGCCGGCTGGCGCTGCTTGACCGTGGCGCCAGGCAAATTTTTCCCAGGCTCGGCTCGCCTGCCTCGCAATGGCTCGGCTTCCGGCCGTCCCTGCCGGATTCCAGGCCGGTCATCGGCGCTTCGCGCGGCAGCTCCCGCGTAATTCATGCTTTCGGGCACGGCCATCTCGGCCTGACGCTGGCTCCGATCACCGCGCGGCTGGTCGCCGACTTGATCGGCGGACGCGGCGATCCGGCTCGGCTCGCACCTTTCGCGGCGGGCCGTTTCGGCCGTTGATCGATGGATGCCCTCGATCTGAGCTAGTGCGCGAAAACCTGCTCCAGCGAGCGAAAGCCCTTGAATTCCAAGGCATTGCCCGAGGGGTCGCGGATGAACAGCGTTGCCTGTTCGCCGGGCTCGCCCTTGAAGCGGACCATCGGCCGTTCCAGCCAGTCGATGTCGTCGCGCGCCTCCAGCCGTGTCGCCAGGCGCTGCCAGTCGTCCATCAAGAGCACCGCGCCGAAATGCGGGATCGGCACGACAATGCCGTCGACCTTGCCGTCGCTGGGGGCCTGTGCGGCCTGCGGCCGCAGATGCGCCGACATCTGGTGACCGTAGAGGTCGAAGTCGACCCAGGTCGCTGACGAGCGGCCGATCGCGCAGCCCAGCACCTCGCCATAGAAAACGCGGGTTTCATCGAGATCACGGACCGGGAAGGCGAGATGGAAAGGCGTCATCGAAATGCTCCGTGCAGGCTGCGAACCGATTTTGCGTCACAGGGTTCGCGGTTTGAACCGTCCGCCCTGCATTTTGATTGAAGCCTATGCCATTGCACAAGCCGGACCGGAACAATAGATGGGTGGGCAACGGCCGCACACCGGCCGCACCAGCAGGATTTCAGGCATGACCGACATATCAGACGCAGCAAAATTGACCGACCGCGTCGCGGCCCTGGTCGAGGCTGCCAAAAAGGCCGGCGCCGATGCCGCCGACGCGGTGGCCGTGCGCGGCCGCTCGACCGGTGTGTCGGTGCGTCTCGGCAAGGTCGAGGCTACCGAAGCTTCCGAAAGCGAGGATGTGGCGCTGCGCGTTTTCGTCGGCGGCCGCGTGGCGAGTGTCTCGGCGACAGCGGCGTCCGACCCGAAAACGCTGGCCGAGCGCGCCGTGGCGATGGCGAAAGTGTCGCCGCAGGATCCCTATCAAGGGCTGGCCGATCCGGCATTGCTCGCCAAACAGACGCGCGATCTCGACCTGTTCGACGCCACCGAAGTGTCGGCAGACCAGTTGAAGGAAGCCGCATTGGCGGCGGAAGCGGCAGCGCTTGCCGTCAAGGGCGTGACCAATTCGGCCGGCGCCAGCGCCGGTGCCGGGCTGGGCGGCCTGGTGCTGGCCACCTCGCACGGCTTCCTCGGCCACTATGTCGGCTCGCGTTTTTCGCGCTCGGCCAGCGTTATCGCCGGCGAGGGCACCGGCATGGAGCGCGACTATGAATTCTCCTCGCGCCAGCATTTTGCAGATCTCGATGCGCCCGAGGACATCGGCCGCAAGGCCGGCGAGCGCGCCGTGCGCCGCATCGGCGCGCGCAAGGCGGCGACCGGGCCGGTCGACGTGGTGTTCGACCCACGCGTCGCGCGCGGCATCGCCGGCCATCTCGCCGGCGCCATCAACGGCGCCTCGGTCGCGCGCAAGACCTCGTTCCTGCGCGACATGATGGGCAAGCAGGTGGCCGCCTCCGCCATCACCGTCACCGACGAGCCGCTCCGGCGACGTGGCCAGGCCTCGCGTCCGTTCGACGGCGAAGGCGTCGAGGGCGAAAAGCTGTTGATGGTCGAGAAGGGCGTGCTCAACCACTGGTTCCTGTCGACCTCGGCTGCAAGGGAGCTGGGCCTCGTCACCAACGGCCGCGGCGCACGCAGCGGCTCCTCCGTTACGCCATCCTCCACCAATCTCGCCATCGAACCCGGCGAGCGGTCGCCGGAAGAGCTGATCAAATCGCTCAAGACCGGCTTCTACGTCACCGAGGTGTTCGGCCAGGGCGTCGACATGGTCACCGGCGAATACAGCCGCGGCGCTTCCGGTTTCTGGATCGAGAATGGCGAACTGGCCTATCCCGTCGCCGAGGTCACCATCGCCTCGAACCTGAAGACGATGTTCCTCAACATGGTGCCGGCCGATGACCTCGACCGCAATTTCGGCACCGCGGCGCCGACGCTCCTGATCGAAGGCATGACCCTTGCCGGAGCATGACCTGACCACTGCCGGAGCCACCGAAGACTTGCCGCTGCTGCGCGATGCCGCCCGCGAGGCGGGGGTGATCGCCATGCGCTACTTCGGCAACAGCCCGCAAGTCTGGATGAAGGGCGGCACATCACCGGTCAGCGAGGCCGACCACGCGGCCGACGCCTATCTGCGCGAAACATTGCTGGCGGCGCGGCCGGATTATGGCTGGCTGTCGGAAGAGACAGTTGACGATCCGGTCCGGCTTTCGGCACGCCGCACCTTCGTCGTCGACCCGATCGACGGCACGCGCGGTTTCCTGGAAGGCCAGCGCACCTGGTGCGTCAGCGTCGCCGTCGTCGAGCATGGCCGCACGCTGGCCGGCGTGCTGGAATGCCCGGCGATGGAGGAGACCTATTGGGCGCTGCCCGGCCAGGGTGCTTTCCGCAACGGCAAGCGCATTGCGGTTCGCAAGCTGGCGGAAACGGCCGAGATTTCCGGGCTGAAGCAGTTGACCGACCTGATGCCTGCCGAATGGCAGGCGCGGCTGAAGCGGGCGCCTTACAGCCCTTCGCTCGCCTATCGGCTGGCCATGATCGCCAATGGCGCGCTGGACGCCACTTTCGTCAAGCCGAACGCGCATGACTGGGACATTGCGGCGGCCGACCTCATCCTGCGCGAGGCCGGCGGCCAGCTGCTCGACCAGCATGGCCGCGCTCCACTTTATGCCGGCGAGGTGACTCGTCACGGCGCCCTTGCTGCCGGCAGCGGTGAATTGCTGGCCGTGCTCGCCGGCGTCATCGCCGGTCTGGACACGTGAAAGCGTTTTCCCCGGCGAGATGAATTCATCTCGCCCTAAAGGTTCCAAAGTCGGCGGCTTTGGTCTAGACCTGTGACAAACTCACGATATGTGAAGGACCGACATGGCCGCGGAAGACGGAAAGAAACAGCTTTTGCATCTGGTGTTCGGTGGCGAACTGAAGAAGCTTGGCGGCACCGAATTCCGCGATCTCGACGGGCTCGACATCGTCGGCATCTATCCCGACTATCAATCCGCGCACACGGCGTGGAAAGCCAAGGCGCAAGCCAGCGTGGACAACGCTCACATGCGTTACTTCGTCGTTCATCTGCACCGGCTGCTGGACCCCGACAACAAGGCTGCCGGTTGACTTCGATGGAGCATGACCTGGCGAAAGGGCCAGCAAGCGATGCCGCGCCCACGGGCAGGGGACGCAGCCGCACGACCAAGGCCTTCTGGCGCAAGATTCGCCAACCGCTTGCGCAGTCGCGATTCGTCAAGAACGCCATCGCCAGCCTGTTCGCCCAGTTCGTCCGCTTCGTGCGCCTCACCAATCGCGTCGTCGAGGGATCGGCACGGTTTTCGGGCGGTGCCTATACCGAGTTCGAGCCTGGCATCATCGCCTTGTGGCACGGCCAGCATCTGCTGACGCCTGCCTATTATCC
>NZ_RZQP01000276.1:0-7370 GCF_003998165.1 Mesorhizobium sp. M7A.F.Ca.US.007.01.2.1
CATTCCGATGCGCTGATCGCCGAATTGCAGGATGCGCTGGTCGAGACCTGGGACGCGCTCGGCATCCCCTATGGTTCGGCAGGTCGGCCTTCGGTGGCCAAGAGCGACCGCATCATTCCCCTGCTGGCGCAGAAATCCGGCGGCTGAAAGCCGCTGACTGCTCAAACGGCCTTCAGCCCCTTTGCCAGCCGTGTGTGGCTTCCTCGACCTGATCGAGGCGACGGCGGAAGCGCAATCGGGGCAAACCGCCTGTGAGCAATTTGATCCGGCTCAATGCTCGAAGCTTTTCGACGTCCTAACAATGGAGCTCAAATCTTCGAGGAGCATCGCCATGGGTCATAGTTCCCACACGTCCTTTGCCGACTTCACGCACGCTGCCCAGCAGGCGCAGCAATGGGTTAAAGAGATCGCCAAGGATCTCTGCTGGAGCGAGCCGAGCGCGTGCCGCCTCCTCAGGTCTGTTCTGCACACTGTCCGGGATTGGCTGTCGCCAGCGGAAATGGCCGATCTCTCGGCCCAACTCCCAGTTTTGATTCGCGGCATTTACTTCGAAGCCTGGACTCCATCTGCGCCTGCGCATGAGCGCACGAAGCGCGACTTTATGCTCAGCGTCAGAAACAGTTTCGGCTACGATGAGGAGATCGATTTCGATGTCGCGATCAGCGCCGTGTTCAAGCTTCTCGACCGTCACATTTCGCATGGCGAGATCGTGCAGGTCCGAAACTCGATGAAGAAGTCGCTCAGAAAATTGTGGCCGGTGGATTGACCCATGTTCCGAGACCGGGAAGACGCTGGCGCGAAGCTTGGCCTGGAGCTGAGCAACCTTAAACTGCATCAGCCTGTTGTGCTGGCATTGCCGCGTGGCGGCGTGCCTGTCGCAGTGGAGGTGGCCAGAGCTCTCAACGCTCCTCTTGACCTGCTGATCGTCCGCAAGGTCGGCGCCCCAGGCAATCCTGAGCTGGCTGTTGCAGCAATCGTCGATGGTGACCCCGGGGACGTCGTGTTGAACCGGGAGATCGTCGAGGCCTATGCGCTCGATGAAGGCGAGCTACGCGTCTTGATTGCAAATGAGCGTCCAGAACTCGAACGCCGGCGCGCTGCCTATCGAGGGAAGACCAAACCGATCTCGATCGCGGGAAAGACCGCGATCATCGTGGATGACGGGGCCGCGACCGGTACGACCCTGAAAATCGCGATCCGCGCCATAAAGCGCCGTTCGCCGAGGGAAATCATCGTGGCAGTTCCTGTTTCGCCGCAAGAGACGGTCGCAGAATTGGCATGCGAAGCAGATCGTGTGGTTTGCCTAAGTCAACCAGGACAGTTCCGTGCCCTGAGCTACCATTACATGCGGTTTCCTCAGCTCTCGGACAGTGATGTCGTCGCTGTCATAGGCGAGGCTGGCCGGTCGCAAACGGATAGGCAACACCTAAGTGGGCAACACGCAGCCGGTTCGAAAGTCGCCACGAAAACAATGCCACGGAATAACCGAGAGAAATAGGAGATCATGTCATGCTGATCCGTGAGCTATCTGCCCTGGAATGCACAAGAATCCTGACGGCCAATCGCGTGGGCCGCCTGGCATGCGCAAAGGATGGGCAGCCCTACGTCGTGCCCTTCTATTACGCCCATTCAGATGCCCATCTTTACGGGTTTTCGATGCCGGGAAAAAAGATCGAATGGATGCGGACCAATCCGCTGGCGTCCGTCCAGGTCGACGAACATGGCCAGGGGCGAGGATGGAGAAGCGTCGTCGTCGACGGCCGCTACGAAGAGCTGCCTGATCGGATCGGCCACAAGCTCCAGCGGGATCATGCCTGGTCGGTGTTGAGCAAGCATGCCGACTGGTGGGAACCGGGTGCACTCAAGCCGGTCGTTCCTCCAACGGCCGACAGTGCGCCGCATGTTTTCTTCCGGATCCTGATTGAACAGGTGTCCGGACGGGAAGCGAGCGAGTAAGTCGCTCGACGATTTGGTTGTGGGAAATGGAATGGGCCGGCGCATCCAGCGCCGGCCCATTTTCTGTGACGTGGATTTGTTATCGCGCCATCAGGACCGGCAGCGATTGATCGTCAAGCATTGACTTCGTGACGCCACCGAAAATCCGCTCGCGCAACCGGGAATGACCATAGGCGCCCATGACCAGCAGCTCGGCCGCCATATCGCCGGCACGCTGGCGAAGCACGTCGGCGACCGAATGGTTCGCGCTCGGCAGCCGCTCGACCGTAACCTTCAGGCCGTGCCGGGCAAGATAGGCGGCGGCATCGGCTCCGGGTTCCGCGCCGTGATGGAACTCGTCCTCGATCGGGTCAACCATAACCAGGTGCACCTCTTCAGCGCCCTTCAGCATATCGAGCGACTCGCGGACGGCGCGTGATGACTCAAGACGGGCGTCCCATGCAACGAGGATGCGTCTCGGCTTCAGCGTCGGGCGCGAGCCTTCGGGAACAAGCAGAATGGGCTTTCCCGATGAGAACAGCGTGCCCTCGATCACTTTATCCTTCAGCGCATAGCTTGCCAGCAGATCCGGTCCCAGAATGGTCAGATCGGCGTAGCGGGCACGCCTGCCGATGACATCGTCAGCCCATCCCGTGTCGGGATAATCGTCGCTCAGATCAGCCGATACCGGGGTCTGTGAAAGAAAGGCGCCGACTGCCGATATTCGTTTCTCGAGCCTTTTCAGCTCGGCCTGACGCTCCTCGAGCCAGGCTGGTGAGACGATAGCAGCATACTCACCACCCGACGGCGGTGCGGCAAGCTCAAGGACGAGCACCGAAAGGTGGGCAGCGATCTGTTCGCACAGTGAGGCGGCGAGCTTGAGATCGCCATCCCCCTGGTTCGGTCCGGTAACCGTAAGCAATGTCTTGAAGGACACGGCGGCAGCTCCTCATTTCGCGTGAAGGTTCAATCGTTGCTGAGGCATAGCCGACAGGAGCCGGTGCGTTCATTGCGCTGGATCAAACGTCTTGGCTGTGGCGGCTATTTGATCCGCATCAACGTGCTGGCCTGCCAAGGCTGTAGGCTTCAGCCAACTAATCAGGGAAAACGCAGATGAGATTCCTGGTCGCGGCGGCTCTCGCTGGCATGACCTACCATACGGCCAGTGCGCAGGAGCTCGGCGACGGCAAGTCCGAATACATGAACTCGTGCGCCGTCTGCCATGGCCCGGACGGCAAGGGCGATGGACCGTTGGGCGACGAACTGTTGAAGCGTCCGAGCGACCTGACACGCATCTCCAGGCGCAATGGCGGCGAATTCCCGTACTGGCGCGTCTATGCCGTGATCGACGGCCGCGCCATGGTGCCGGCGCATAGCGAGCGCGACATGCCGGTATGGGGCAGCCAATTCCTGCCTGGGGACGTGAAGAAATATGGCCCGAACGCCGGCGAAATCGTCACCAGGGAACGCATCCATGAATTGGCAGGTTATGTCCAGACATTGCAGCAATGAGCGCAGATCGCGGAAACGATTTCGCAGGACACACCGGGAAGGCCGGCTATGATCGTCGACGACCAGCAAGGCGCAGCCGCGTTTCTGCTGGATTCTGCTTCCTATGGCGCGAACGGACCGGTCGAGGCGATCGAGACCCACATTTCATGCATCTTCCTCGTTGGCCAGCGTGCCTACAAGATGAAGCGGGCGGTCAAGCTGCCCTATGTCGATTTCTCGACGCCAGACCTCAGGCTGGCCGCTTGCGAGAAAGAGGTGGAACTCAACTCGAAGACCGCACCCGACCTCTATCTGAGGGTGCGTCGCATCACGCGGGAAGCCGACGGCAAAATGGTTTTTGACGGCGCTGGGCAAACAGTCGACGCGGCGATCGAGATGGTCCGCTTCGATCAGTCCAAGCTTCTCGATCGTATGGCGACCGCGGGAGAATTGACGCCGGCACTGATGACCGCAGTTGCGCGCATGATTGCCGGATACCACCGGGCCGCGCCGACGATCCACGACGGCAGCGGCTCATTCAATCTGGCGGGCGTGCTTGATATCAACGAGGCTGGCTTTGCCACCAGTCATGTCTTCAAGAAAGCAGAGATCGAGACCTTTGCCGAGGCCTTCTGCACGGAACTCGCCCGCCATTGCGAATTGCTCGACCGCCGCGAAGCCGCGGGCAAGGTCCGCCGATGCCATGGCGATCTGCATCTGCGCAACATCTGCCTTTTCGACGGCGAGCCCCGCCTCTTCGATTGCATCGAATTCAACGACCAGATCGCCAGCATCGACATTCTGTACGACCTTGCCTTCCTGCTGATGGACCTTTGGCATTGCGGTTTTCCGAAGCTCGCCAATCTTGTGATGAACCGCTATCTCGACGAAGCCGACGACGAGGATGGGTTCGTCCTGCTGCCCTTCTTCATGGCGGTGCGGGCCGCAGTGCGCGCCCATGTCACCGCAACACAGGTCGAGGAAGGCAGCGCCGATTCCGATCGACTGGCTGCCGAGGCCAGATCCTATTTCGACCTTGCCCATACACTTCTCCAGGAAACATCGCCGCAGCTCGTTGCCATCGGCGGCCTGAGCGGCTCGGGCAAGACGACCGCTGCGGAGGCGCTGGCCGCCCATGTCGGTGCGCCGCCCGGGGCCCGCATTGTCGAAAGCGACCGTATCCGCAAGGCCATGCACGGTGTGCCGGCCGAAACGCGGCTGCCGGACAAAGCTTATCGGCCGGAGGTATCGGACCGTGTCTATCGCGACATGGCATGGCGGGCCGGCCTGATCCTTGCGGAGGGCGGTTCGGTTGTCGCTGACTCTGTGTTTGACAGGCCTACCGATCGCGACCGTATCGAGAAGGCGGCAAGCGTCAGGGGTGTGGCTTTCGCCGGGTTCTGGTTGGAAGCGGACCCGCTTGTTCTGTGGCAACGGGTCAGTGATCGCAAGGGCGGCCCTTCCGACGCCACCATAGATATCCTTTCACGGCAATTGCAGCGAAACGCCGCCCAAACGAGCTGGCGCAGGATCAATGCCGATCGGAAGCTTGCCGACTTAGTCACAGAGCTGAGAAGGTTTTCCGACAGCGATGCGTCCGAGACCCTGCGCACGGCCTCCTGAAAGGTACGGCAGATGATCGCCCTTAGTGCAGTTGGAGCCTAGCCTCGACAAGGCCGGGCTCGTCCGGAAGATGGGCGATCGAGAAGCCGAATTCGCGGCACATGGTCAGCATCGTCCTGTTCTCGCTGAGCACGATGCCTTCTATCCATCCGATCCCGTCGGCCTTTGCATAGGCGACGATCTGCCTTAGCAATTCCCAGCCCAGACCGTGACCCTGCAAGTCCGTGCGAACCAGCAAGGCGTATTCGGCAACGGAGCGGTCCGGATCACAGGAAAGCCGGCTGATGCCCGCCAAGGCGCCGGTGGCTGTCTCCAGAGCGACGAAGGCCATGTTGCGGTCATAGTCGAGCTGGGTGAACCGCTTCAGCATCTGGTCGGAGAAACTCTTTCGCGGCGACAGGAATCGCAAGCGCAGATCGTCCGGTGAAATCCTGGCAAGGAATTCGGGATAGAGCGCGATGTCGGCCGGCTTGATCGGCCGGATGTGATAATGCGTGCCGCCTCCCGCAAACGCCTTGTCCCAACCCGACGGATAAGGCCTGATGGCAAGTGCGGGGTTCGGCCCGGCCTCTTCCACGCGTCCCGGCTCGATTTCGATGCGAGCGTCGAGCGCAATCACGCCCTCGGCGTCGGCCAGCAGCGGATTGATGTCCACCGCAACGAGGCACGGAAAGTCGACAATCATCTGCGACAGGCCGTTGAGGGCGGCAATGATCGCTTGCCGGTTCGTCGGCTTGCGATCGCGGAACCCGGCGAGCAGGCGACCGATCCGCGTTTGCCCGATTAGGTCGCTGGCAAGAACGTCGTCGAGCGGCGGCAATGCGATCGCTGTATCGTCCATAACTTCGACCGCGACGCCACCGGCTCCAAACAGGATGGCCGGCCCGAAGATCGGATCCCGGCTCATGCCGAGGATGAGTTCCTGCGCCTGTTTTCGCGTCACCATCGGCTGAACGGCATAGCCTTCAATATCGGCTTGCGGTGCGTGTTTGCGCACACCCGCCTCGATTGCGCGTGCTGCCGCTCCGACGGCTGCGGCATCGGCAATGTTGAGCACCACCCCATCAATGTCCGATTTGTGCGAGATCGCCTTGGACAGCAGCTTGACAACGATCCGTTCGGACGTTTTGAGGAGCCGCGAGGCTGCCACTTCCGCTTCGGCAGGAGTTTTGGCGACGACCGTCTCGGGCACCGGGATGCCGTAGGCGGAAATTGCTGCCTTGGCTTCGGGCTCGGTCAGCATTCGCCGCCCCTCCCTCGCGACCTCCCTGAAAATGGCGAGCACGGCTTCCCGATCGCTCGTGACGTCCTCGCTGCGGCTCGACGGTGTGCGCATCAATGCCCGCTGGGCACGCGACCAATCGCTGAGGTAGGCGACGGCCATTGCCGCGTCAGCCGGCGTTTCGAAACTGGCAATGCCGGCATCCTGAAGGATTTGCCGCCCAGAGCGCGCGGTATGCTCCCCCAGCCAGCAGGTCAGAACCGGTTTGCCGGCGACCATCCCTTCCCTTGCGAGTTCCGCAACCACGCTTGCCGCGGCAAGCGGCGAACCCAGCCCCGTTGGACAATTCATCACCAGGACGACGTCCGTTCCGGGGTCGGCCACCACGGCTTCGACGGCGGCCTTGTAGCGCTCCGGCGGGGCATCGCCGATGATGTCGACCGGATTGGCGTGCGACCATGTTGGAGGCAATACAGCATTCAGGCGTTCGATGGTGGCGGGTGATAGCGCGGCCAGTTCCCCTTGGCAGTCTATGAGTTGATCGATGGCCAATACCCCTGCCCCGCCGCCATTGGTGACGATGCCGACGCGGGCTCGTTTGAGCGGAGGGAAGCGGGCGATCGTTTCAGCGGCATCAAACAGCTCGGTCAGGCCTTTGACACGCAGGATGCCCGCGCGCAGCAATGCCGCGTCGACGACACGATCAGCCCCCGATAGCGCTCCGGTGTGGGTCGCAGCCGCCTTGGCCGATTGCTCGTGCCGGCCCGATTTAATTGCGATCACCGGCTTGATCCGCGCCGCCGCACGGGCGGCCGAAATGAACTTGCGCGGATTGGGAATTGTCTCGAGATACATCACGATGGCGCGCGTGTGCATGTCGCCCGCCAGCATGTCGAGGCAATCTCCCACGTCGACGTCCGCCATGTCACCCAGGGAGACGATCTGCGAGAAGCCGACATTGTTGTCAGCCGCCCAGTCGATCAGCGTCGTGGCAATGGCGCCGGATTGCGACAGCAGCGCGATGTTGCCGGGCTTGGCGGCCATATGCGCAAATCCGGCATTGAGCTTCAGTGGCGGGATCATCAGCCCGACCGTGTTC